>JAYTIG010000062.1:0-6321 GCA_043731995.1 Hyphomicrobiales bacterium | reverse complement strand
TGGACTCACTTGTGAGCGAAAAGATGCGACAAATCAAATATCCAGAGCGGGCGGGCGAGCGGATGCGAGCATCCGCCGCTCTGGCCACTTGCCATTGAAATCCACAGTTCCAATCGGCGGTTTTCAAAGCCGCACAACGCGGCTATAAATCAGGCCATGACCACGGTTTACATCCTCAACGGGCCAAATCTCAACCTGCTTGGCCTGCGTGAGCCAGACATCTACGGCCATGATACGCTGGGCTCCATCGAAGCATCCTGCCGGGCCAAAGCCAAGGCTTTGGGCCTTGATGTGGTGTTTAAGCAATCCAATGTGGAGGGCGAACTGGTCAACTTCATTCATGAAGCGCGGGAAAAGGCCAAGGGCATCATTATCAATGCCGGGGCCTATACTCACACTTCCGTTGCCTTGCATGATGCCATCAAGGCGGTTGGTCTTCCAGCTATCGAGGTTCATCTCAGCAATGTTTATGCACGCGAGGCCTTCCGCCATCACAGCTATATTTCTCCCGCTTCGCGCGGCGTGATCGGCGGGTTTGGCCCGCAATCCTATGAGTTGGCGCTAGATGCGCTGGCTGCAATATTGAAGAAAAAGGAAAAGGCCTGATGCCTGCAAAGAAAAAGCCCGCGGTGGCGGCAAAGCAAGAACCCGGCGATTTGCAACTGATCCGCGCACTGGCCGACATTCTGAACGAAACGGGCCTCACCGAAATTGAGCTTGACCAAAAGGGGACGCGCGTGCGCGTCTCACGTTCGATGCAGGCCTCTGCGGTGGTTCATGCCGCACCTGCGGTGCATCATGCCACCCCCGCGCCGGTTGCGGCCGCACCTGCTGCTCCACAGGCTGCCGGCTCGCCGCTCAAATCCCCCATGGTGGGCACCGCCTATCTTTCGCCTTCGCCGGAAGCACCGGCCTTTGCGGCACTGGGTTCCGAAGTCAAGCAAGGTCAGACGCTGCTGATCATCGAAGCCATGAAGACCATGAACCAGATTGCTGCCCCCAAGTCCGGCAGACTGGTGCAGGTGCTCATTGAAAATGCCCAGCCCGTCGAATTCGGCGAAGTGCTGATGGTGATTGAATAGGCGATGTTTGACAAAATCCTCATTGCCAATCGCGGCGAGATTGCCCTTCGTGTGCTGCGTGCGGCGCGTGAACTTGGCATTCAAACTGTTGCTGTTCACTCCACGGCAGATGCAGAGGCTATGCATGTGAAGCTGGCCGATGAAAGCGTGTGCATTGGTCCACCGCCAGCGAAAGACAGCTATCTCAACATTCCTGCCATTGTGGCGGCCTGCGAGATCACAGGCGCTGAAGCGGTTCATCCCGGCTATGGCTTTTTGTCAGAGAACGCGAAATTCGCTGAGATTCTGGGCGAGCACGGCATCAAGTTCATTGGGCCATCGCCCGAAAATATCCGCACCATGGGCGACAAGATTGAGGCCAAGCGCACGGCCAAGGCTCTGGGCATTCCGGTTGTGCCGGGCTCAGAAGGCGGCGTATCTGATCTGACGACGGCGCGCAAGGTTTCCAAAGACATTGGCTATCCCGTCATCATCAAAGCCACCGCTGGTGGCGGCGGGCGCGGCATGAAAGTGGCACGGGATGAAAGTGAGTTGGAGCTTGCAGTTTCCACCGCGCAATCCGAGGCCAAGGCTGCCTTCGGCAATGGCGAAGTTTACATGGAGAAGTATCTTGAAAAGCCGCGTCACATCGAAATTCAGGTTTTGGGAGATGGCCAAGGCAAAGCCGTGCACTTGGGAGAGCGCGATTGCTCGCTGCAGCGCCGCCACCAAAAGGTTTGGGAAGAGGCACATTCACCCGCCCTCAATGCGCAGCAGCGTTCAGAAATAGGCAACCGCGTGGCCCATGCCATGCAGGAAATGAAATATGAAGGCGTGGGAACGATTGAATTTCTCTATGAAAATAATGAGTTCTATTTCATCGAAATGAACACACGCCTGCAGGTGGAACACCCGGTGACGGAAGCCATCACCGGGCTCGACCTGGTGCAGGAGCAAATCCGCGTGGCCTCTGGCGCATCACTTCCCTACAAGCAGGAAGACATTCAATTCTCTGGTCATGCCATTGAGTGCCGCATCAATGCCGAAAACCCGGAGACATTCGTGCCTTCGCCCGGCAAAGTGGAAGGCCTGCATTTCCCAGGCGGGCTTGGCGTGCGCGTCGATTCCGCGCTTTATTCCGGCTATCGGATTCCGCCCTATTATGACTCCCTCATCGGCAAGCTGATTGTCTTTGGAAAATCGCGCGCCGAATGCATGATGCGGCTGAAACGTTCCCTGTCAGAATTCGTGGTGGAAGGCGTTGAAACCACCATTCCGCTTTTTCAGCGCCTATTGGCCGAGCATGACATCATCGATGGCCATTATGATATTCACTGGCTGGAAAAGTTTCTGGCCCGCACCAAAGGCTAACAGATGAGCACCATTACACCCCAGGTCTTGCTCAAGGCTTATTCGGTTGGGGTGTTTCCCATGGCGGAAAGCGCTGATGATCCTGCCCTTTATTGGATTGAGCCAGAAGAGCGTGGCGTGTTGCCACTTGATGCCTTTCACGTTTCGCATTCGCTGAAAAAATCGGTGCGCCATGGCGGGTTTGATATCCGCGTGGATACCGCATTTGAAGCCGTGATGAAGCATTGCGCGGAAAAAATGCCGGACCGTGAAGACACATGGATCAATGCGCGCATCCTGAAACTCTATAGCCAGTTGCATAAAATGGGTTGTTGCCATTCAGTTGAGGCTTGGCGCGATGGCGCGCTTGTTGGCGGGCTTTATGGCTTGCGGCTTGGTGCGGTGTTTTTCGGTGAAAGCATGTTTGCCCGCGCAACCGATGCCTCCAAAGTGGCATTGGTTCATCTTGTTGCGCGTTTGAATTTTGGCGGCTTCAAACTGCTGGATGCACAATTCCTCAATTCACATCTCGAACAATTTGGTTGCACCACCATGCCCAAGGCAGCCTATCGCCCGATGCTCGACGCAGCCCAAGACAGTGACGCGGATTTCTTTGCTTTCAAACAGGATCATGATGTTGAAGCCGTTTTGAAACTGGCGGCGACGGGTTAAACCAGATCAATCCGGAGGCTGGTCGCCATTGTCGATCTGGTCCTGCAAGGTGGATGCATCTGGTGCCTGTTCCACTGGCGGCGGCGGGGCGTTTGGGTCTTTGCATCCCACCAGCCAAACGTCATAGAGCGGATGCTCCACCGCATTGAGGCCGGGACTTTCTGCGAACATCCAACCCGAGAAAATGCGCTTGCGGGATTTGTCGGTGAGGATTTCATCCACCTCAACGAAGCTCACAGTCTTGGGGTCTTCGGTGATGGGGCGGGAATTGCACACGTCCGCCTTCACAATCAGGCTGCCAAACTGCTTTTCCTCGCCGATCTTGATTTCAAATGTCGTGGTCAGGCCCATGATCTTGTCGAGGCCCGAAAAAACAGCAATTGGATTGGCCACCGGTCCAGCATGGGCGTGGCCCGCGGCGGCGAGCAAGAAGACGCCAGCAATGAGCAGTTTTATCATTGCGGGTTTTGGGTTGCGCCCGGATCTTGGCCCTTGGGCGCATCGCCAGTTCCGCTGCCGGCAGGTGCCGTATCCTGCTGTTTGCTGCCGTTTGGTTTGGAGAACATCGCCTGGCTGATGAGGGACCACATGTCAACGGCACCCTGCGTGTAGGAAATTTCGCTGCCATCGGCGAGCTTGGAATCAGAACCACCTGGTTCCAGCGCGATGAACTTGGCACCCAAAAGGCCTTCCGATGATATTTTGGCTGATGTATCATCGGCCAATTGCACCTGCGGCTGCAAAATCATGTCGATGCGCGCCTGATAGGACTTGGGGTCAAGGCTCTGGCTCACAACGCTGCCCACCTTGATGCCCGCCACGCGCACATCTGTGCCCACGCTCACGCCATCAATATTGTTGAATTGCGCAATCACGTGATAGCCGCCCGAAGGCCCACCATAGCCTGCCGTGCGGTAGGCAAATGCGAAGAACAACAGAGCTGCCGCAATGACGCCTGCGCCCACCAGTGTTTCAATAGCGGAAGATTTCATTCCGGCTTCCAGGGCTGATAATCCCGCGCCGCCTTTTGCGGTGTGCCACCCACGGCGATGGAGCCCGGCGGATGATAGGCACCCGCCGTTCCGGTAAGATTTTCCTGATGCGGCTTCTGCCACTCGCGCGGAACATAGTTTTCCTGCGGGGGCGCCACATCGGTGCGGTGATGCAACCAGCCGTGCCAGCCAGGGCCAACCTTGGAGGCCTCGGCATAGCCATTATAGATCACCCAGCGGCGTTCGGGGATAGATTGCGGTACGGCTGACTTGGCCTTGTAATAGCGATTGCCCTGCTCATCCTGGCCCACATAGTTGCCCATGCGCCAGGTGTAAAAGCGCGTGTTGAGGGTTTGGCCATTCCACCAGGTAAAAAACTGCTTCAAAAACTGCATCGTAAGAGACTCTTCTTTGCGCGCCGCAATATGGCGGAATGGAGTGGCAGATTCAATCAGGATTTGGGCCTGAGAATGACGACGGTGTGTCCGGCCGCGTCATTGCGGCCCAAGGTTTCGATAGCTGGGTCATCGGCGAGGTTCTTTTCAACGCCAGCGACTTCATCAGCACTCGCCGGCTGGTTGGATGGCACGGCAAACATGCCCAGATTGGGCTTCAAACCTTCACGGGTGATATTGATCACATAAATGCGTTGGGGCGTTCCAACGCCAGAATCAACTTTGGTATTGGTTTGGTAGGCCCGCAGCACCAAACGCCCTTGCGCCGGGGCGGCATCGTTCTCGGTGGCTGTGATTTTGGCGCGCAAGCCTTCGTGCACGGCCGGGTTGGGCGAGAGGTCTGCCAGCGCCACATGCGGGTTGAGATAGGGCAGCGCATCACGCCAGCCCCATCGATTCCACAGCTTAAAGTGATTGCGGGAAAGAGCGTCGCGCAAGCTCTGCTGCGGGCCCAGCCAATGCACCACGAAAACTTCTGCAGGCTTGCCGACTAAGTTGATGCGCTGCCCCGGCAGTTTGGCCCAGCCACTGGCCAGATAATCGGACTGGGTGAACTGCGAGAACTTGTCCAAGGGCTGGTAACGCTCTTCGCGCTTTTCAAAATTCGAACCGATGTTGATGCCTCCTGCCACCAACAACGCAGCCAAGGCACCGGACAAAAGCGCCAATGGATGAAAGCGCCCCAGGCTGATGGTTGAAATGGCCACAGAGAAGATCACCGCGAGGATGCCAGAAATCAGAATGCCGCCCGCGACATCCGAAAACCAGTTCACTCCCAAGTATAGCCGCGAAAAGGCGACGGCGACTACGGCCATGGCACTTCCGGCAGCAATGAGAGCCTGGCTCCAACGTGAAAGGCCGCGCGCTGTCATGGCCGCGAGGATGCCAAAGGCAGTACCAGTCAACAGCACATGGCCCGAAGGAAAGAGGAAATCCGCATGCTGCGCCCCGGGACCTGGTGCCGGAAGGCCAAATGAAAAGCCAATCAAAACAAGTTTGGCCACCGCCACTGTGACGACAATGGCAATGCAGGCGCGCCACTTCCGCAAGAAAGCCATCCATAAAAGTGGCACGGCTAGCATGGCATAGAGCACGAGTTCATCGCCCAACATGGTGATGCGAATGAAGATTTCATCACCCGGCACGTTGCGCAACTCACTGAAGAAATTGAACAGCGATCGATCAAAATTGCCCACGGCCTGCCGGATCAGCAGGCCGGAAAGCAAATCAACCAGCGTTGCAATAGCGGCAAGGCCAACCAGAATGATCAGCAACAAAAGAACCGAGTTGGGATTCTCAGGTGCGATCACATGGCCAAAGCGGCGAACCGATTTTGAATTGCTGGATTTGGCCCAGGCCGAAATGCGGCCCTGTGCTGCCTTGCGATAGGGCGAAATGCCGGTTGCAAGCAGGCGCACCAACCAGCCGCCGATTGCCAGAATGCCAAGCAGCACCAACAGCACCACGGCAAGGCGGCCTGACAACTCACCTGCAAGTGAAATAGCCTGGCCCAGCAGCACGCCAGGCAAAACATGCATAGCGCCCCACACAACGCCGGAAGCGATGTTGACGCTGAGAAAGAACGCCTGGCTCATGCCGAACATCCCTGCAATGCCCGGCACGACAGATTTGATGCCCGGCACAAAGCGGCCAATGGCGATGGACTTGCCGCCGTGCTCTTTCACATAGGCTTCGCCCTTGGCCAAAAGATGCGGATAATTGCGTAGCGGCCACATGCCCCGCAGCCTGTCGCCATAAATGCGCCCGGCCCAGAAAGAAAGCTGGTCTCCG
>JAYTIG010000061.1:0-6337 GCA_043731995.1 Hyphomicrobiales bacterium | reverse complement strand
ATACCAGAACCTTCCCCAAGCCCAAGGCGGGGCCTTACCGCGTGGATTGGTGCTTTCAATGGGGTGCCGCCTGCGGCCAGCCCGCAGCCGACAAATTTTGCCAGAGCAATGGCTATGTCAATGCCACAGATTTTGACCAGGCACCCAGCCTCAACACACTAGTGCCGCCCGTGGCGACACTGGTGCAGGGCACCGGACAAGTTTGCAGCGCGGCCACAGGCGCGCCGCACTGCGATGGCTTTGCCCAAATCACCTGCACCCGACCCGATTTGCCAGCGCCGCCTCCACCTCCTGGGCCACCGCCTGGCGGAGCCGGCGGGCCGGGCACGATTTACAAGACCTATTTCAAGCCAAAATATCATGGCAAGCGGCTCGGCTATTGTGAAAGCTTGGGCGGGCCATGTGGCCAGGACCCGGCAGATGCCTATTGCGACGTGAAGGGCTATGATGATGCGGCTTCCTACATCCCGTCGCCACCTTTGCCGCCGGGCACAACCCGTTTCATCGGTGATGAACAAGTCTGCCTTGGGCCTATTTGCAAATCCTACGCCAAGATTGTTTGCGAAAGAGAGCCATGATCTTCCAGAAAGGCCGGGGCGCTATGCCCCGGCCTGCCATTGGCGGATCACTTCCAGCGGGTAAACCAACATCAGCACATTGAGGGCGAGATTGTCGCGGATCATCACCAGCGCCAAAAGCTCCATAGCGATGGCGGCCAGAATCACGCCTTTGAGTGGCGCGCGCGAGGCAATCCAGAAACCAATGGCCATGAAACCGATGTCGCTCACCGAATTCACGATGGAATCGCCGAAATAGTCGAGGGAAATGGTGGCTGTGCGGTAGCGGTTGATGATGAAGGACGAGTTTTCCAGCATCTCCCAGCCGGATTCCACTGCCAGTGCCATCACAAAGCGCTGGAATAGAGTCAAGCGGCGAAACAGCAGCCAGCCAGCGCCGTAAAACAGGAAGCCATGGATGATGTGGGAAAGTGAATACCAATCTGCGATGTGCTGGGAATTCTCGGGGCTGTTGACCACGCCATGCCAGATTTTCACATAGCCGCATTTGCAAATTAGAACGCGCCCATTGAGCCACTCGACCAGCCCCGTGAAGGCGGCAGCGAGGGCGAAAGCCATGACATAGTTGGAGGCGCGCGCGCGGTTTATCATGGGTTCTTTTTGCACATGCGTCTTAAGCAAATGTTGCGGGCGCGTCAGGTTTCCACACCATCCTTAACTACCACGCAACCCGAAATCTTCCAGCTGCCGTCGGGCTGCTTTTCCATGTAATAGATGGCTTCGTAACGGTCGCCGTCTGCACCGACAAGGGCAACACGCTGGTAGGGCCTTCCGCTTGGATCGGTGCCAGAGGCCTCGAATTTGAAGGACTTGTTGCGGTAGACTGGCGGATAGCCATTGCGGACCATGTTCATGAAAACGTTCGGCGTTGGAAATAGCTGTTGCACATTGGGCGCAGCGTCGGAATAGGCTGTCACTGCGTCATCCTGAGCCATGGCCTGTAACTGGTGGCTGATGATCGATTTGAATTCGTCATTCGCGCCAATATCATCCGCGAATGCCGGGTTTGCGCAAAGCAGGGCCAAAGACATGATCAACCTTTTCATATCGGATCTCCTTTCCTCCACTACGTTTGCCCGTCCAAATCGGTTCAATGCGCGGGTTAATATAGCCTTGAAACCCGATACGAAGGGACACATTGCCGAAACGGAGTTTGCCGCCTAGGTTAAATGCTTAGACAGAGCGGCGGATGCGCGCGTCCGCACGCCCGCACGCTCTGGATATTTGATTGGACGCATCTTTCGCTCACAAGTGAAGCCACTTGTTCGCTCGATGCTCCAGCTGGAAAAACGATGCATTTGCCCTCTTCCATTGATGAAACCGCCGCACTGCTTGCTGCCGAAGGATATGTGGCGGGGCGCGATTTGGCCACCGTGCTGTTTCTCGCCCTCAAGATGGGGCGGCCGCTTTTCCTGGAAGGCGAAGCCGGCGTGGGCAAAACCGAAATTGCCAAGGTTCTCGCTTCGGGCTTGGGCCGCAAACTTATCCGCCTGCAGTGTTATGAGGGCCTCGACATTGCGGCAGCGGTTTATGAATGGAATTACGCCGCGCAAATGATCGAGATCCGGCTGGCGGAAGCCGCAGGATCGGTGGACAAGGAGAGGCTTCAGTCCAACGTGTTTGACAGCCGCTTCCTGATCAAACGCGCGCTGTTGCAGGCCTTGGAAGGCCAAGAGGGCAAAGCCCCCATTCTGCTGATTGATGAGTTGGATCGCACGGACGAAGCCTTTGAAGCCTATCTTCTGGAAGTGCTGTCAGATTATCAGGTGACCATCCCGGAGCTTGGCACCATCAAGGCAGCAGAACCGCCGATTGTAATCATCACCTCGAACCGAACCCGTGAAATCCATGATGCATTGAAGCGGCGCTGCCTTTATCACTGGGTGGACTATCCCGACGCGGCGCGGGAACTGGCCATCATCAAGGCCCGCAGGCCGCTGGCTTCTGACGCCTTGTCCAGGGAAGTGGTGGGGTTTGTGCAGGCGCTGCGCAAGGGCGACATTTACAAAGTGCCGGGCGTTGCCGAAACGCTGGATTGGGTTTCGGCACTGCATGAATTGGATTGCGTGTCTTTGGACCCGCAGGTTATCAATGACACGCTAGGTGTTTTGCTGAAATACCAGGACGACATTGCCAAGATGGAAGGCTCTCAAGCCAAACGCATCCTGGATCAGGTGCGCGATGAATTACGCCATGCAAAAGCCTCTTGATTCCGGCGGCAAGCTGGCCGCCAATATCATGCATTTTGGCCGCGTGCTGCGCGAAGCGGGCCTGCCTGTCGGGCCTTCCACCGTGCTTGATGCTTTGGATGCCGCGATGGCCGGGCCCTTGCGCAAGCGCGAGGATTTTTATTGGACGCTGCATTCCATCTTTGTAAAACGCCGCGACCAGCGCGAGATTTTTGATCAGGCTTTCCACGTGTTCTGGAAAAAGCCCAAGATGCTCGAACAGCTGATGCAGCTGATGTATGTGCAGATTGCGCGCAAGGTCGATGACAAAAAAAAGCAGGCGGGGTTTCGCCGCTTGGCCGAAGCGATGTTTGAGCCACAGGCTGCACCTCATGTGGAACAGGGCAAGCAGGATTTGGTGGAGGTGGATGCCACATACACCGCGTCGCTTGATGAGGTTTTCCGCCAGAAAGATTTTGAGCAGATGACCGTGGCCGAACAGGCTGAGGCCAAGACGGCGATCGCGCGGCTGCGGCTCACCCAGCGCGCGCTGCGCACGCGGCGCCATGCACCTTCAGCCCGCGGCCACCGCATCGACATGCGGCGCACGTTGCGTGGATCGCTGCGTTCGGGCGGGCAGTTGATTGCGCTTGCGCGTGTGGCTCCAATTATGCGCGTGCCCCCGCTGGTGGTATTGTGCGATATTTCAGGTTCCTGCGCGCAATATAGCCGCATGTTCCTGCATTTTCTTCATGCCCTGGCCAGTGACAGGCAGCGCATGCACATCTTCCTCTTTGGCACGCGGCTGACCAATATCACGCGCGATTTGCAGCGCCGCGATGTGGATGAAGCAATTGACCGCGTTTCAGCCCATGTGAAAGATTGGTCTGGCGGCACGCGCATTGGCGCATCGCTGAAGGATTTCAATTTCCATTGGGCGCGCCGCGTTCTGGGGCAGGGGGCGCAGGTGTTGTTGATGACAGATGGTTTGGAGCGCGATGATATTGAACAACTCTCTGTGGAAATGTTGCGTTTGAAGCGCGCCGCACGGCGGGTGACATGGCTGAACCCGCTGCTGCGCTATGACAAGTTTGAAGCTTCTGCGGCAGGCATTCGCGCCATGATGCCACTGGTGGATGAATTCCGCCCGGTGCATAGCCTGGATAGTATTGCCGAGTTAGCGGCCAGCCTTGCGAATGGAACGAAGCTGCAGCATGATCCCAAGGCTTGGATGGAGGCTTCGTGATGAACGCGCTTGAAACTGCATGCGCTTGGCTTCAGCAGGGCCGCAAGGTTGCTTTGGCCACAGTGGTGGAAACCTGGGGTTCGGCCCCGCAACCTGTGGGCAGCCAATTGGTGGTGGATGAAGAGGGAAATTTTGAGGGTGCGGTTTCGGGCGGCTGCGTTGAGGGCGAGGTGATTTCACAGGCGCAGGATTTGATCGCCAAAGGTGGCCAAAAGGTTCTGGAATTCGGCGTGGCGGATGAAACCGCTTGGCGTGTTGGTCTGGCCTGTGGCGGGCGCATCAAGATTTATGTGGAGACGGTGGCTTGAAGCCAGAGCTTCTCAATGCGTTGCTGGCCGCGCGCGCCGCACGCCGTGCGGTGGCGCTTGTCACTAACACCGCAACAGGCGCGCAGCGACTTGTAGCGCGTGCTGAAGCAGAGGCCAGAAGTGAATTGGAGAAGGCCTTCCGTTTCGACAAATCTGCCATGACGGGTGATGAGTTCATCGCCATCTACAATCCGCCCTTAAGGCTTGTGATCATAGGTGCTGTTTTGATTGCACAGAGTGTCATTCCCGTGGCGCAGGCTTGTGGTTATGACATTACGGTGGTTGACCCGCGCGGGGCCTTCGCAACTGGGGCACGCTTTCCGGGTGTAGCACTTCATGCCGAATGGCCGCAGGATGTGCTCCCCAAGTTTGGTCTTGATGCCCGCACTGGCTTCATGGCACTGACGCATGATCCGAAGATTGATGACCCGGCGCTGGATTTGGCGCTGAAGTCAGACGTGTTTTACATCGGTGCGCTGGGTTCAAAGAAAACTCAGGCGGCACGGCATGAACGGCTTGGCAAAATGGGTTTTGATGAAGCCGCACGGAAGCGCATTTCAGGCCCCATAGGGCTTAATATCGGCGCTGTGGGGGCTGCTGAAATTGCCATTTCCATCATGGCGGAAATGACCAAGGCGCTGCGCCTCGGCCTGACATGAAATTCGGCCCGTTGAAAGTTGAAAGGGCGCTGGGCGCTATCCTCGCCCACTCGGCTGGCGGCTTGAAGAAGGGCCGCGTGATGGGGGCGGATGATATTACCCGGTTGCAAGAGCAAGGCATTGTCGAGATCACAGGCGTGCGCCTCGGCAAAGCCGATGTGCCGGAAGATCAAGCCGCCGCGGCCATTGCCAAGGCAATTTGCGGTGCTGGCGCTGCGGCGCAAGCCCCCTTCACGGGCCGGGCCAATTTGCATGCGGAGGCTGCAGGCCTCATCATTGTGGATGTAGCATTGCTGGCCAAGGTGAACGGCGTGCATGAAGCCATCACCATTGCCACATTGAAATCGCATGAAGTGGTAGCAGCACGGCAGATGCTGGCCACCGTGAAGATCATTCCCTATGCCGCGCCTGCCGCTGCGCTGAAAAAGGTGCTGAGTCTGCTCAAGGGCAAGAAGTTGGTGCGGGTGGCCGGTTTCAAGCCGCAGAATGCTGGATTGGTGATTACGCACACGCCAAGCACCAAGCCATCGTTGATCACCAAGTCTGAAACCGCGATTGCCGAGCGTCTCGGGCACATGGGCTCCAGCTTGGGCGCTGTTTCTGTGGCACCACATGAAACCACGGCCATTGCCAAATGTATCGCCGACATGAAGGCCAAGGGCCTGTCGCCCATTTTGGTTTTTGGCGCTTCGGCCATTGCTGACAGGGCGGATGTGGTGCCAGCGGGCCTCGAGAAGGCTGGCGGAAAAGTGCTTCATCTGGGCATGCCGGTTGACCCTGGCAACCTGTTGATGCTGGGCCGGATCGGCAAAGTGCCCGTCGTGGGTGTTCCAACTTGCGCGCGTTCTCCCAAAGTGAATGGATTTGACTGGGTTCTCAATCGTTTATGTGCGGGCCTTGAGGTTACGCGTGAGGACCTTATCGCCATGGGGGCAGGTGGGTTATTGGCCGAGATTGCTTCGCGCCCACAGCCGCGCGAGGGCGGAAGCACTGCACCCACCAAGCCACGCATTGCCGCGGTGGTCTTGGCGGCGGGCCAATCCACGCGCATGGGCTCCAACAAGCTTTTGGCCGATCTTCATGGCAAGCCGCTGTTGGCACAGACGATTGAACGAGTGTTGGCTTCGGGGGTGGATGCAGTTGTTATCGTTACCGGCCACATGGCGGCAGAGGTTCAGGAAGCCTTGCGCGGCAAGGCCGTGCGCATCGTGCATAACCCCAATTTTGCAGAAGGGCTGGCGACATCGGTTCGCGCTGGTGTTGCTTCCGTGCAAGAATTTGATGCAGCTTTCATTTGTTTGGGCGACATGCCGCTGGTGCGCGCTTCTGACATGCAACGCATGATGGCTGCCTTTGATGTGGAAGAGGGGCGCAGCCT
>JAYTIG010000060.1:0-6351 GCA_043731995.1 Hyphomicrobiales bacterium | reverse complement strand
TGGCCGAAGCTGTGAAACTGGCCGAGGCCGGTGGCGTTGACCCCCGCAAAATTCCAGGCGCACTTGCAGGCGGAAGAGCCGACAATCGCATGATGCAGGAATTCATGGTTAAGTTTGCCAACAGGGATTTCACCCCCACGGGCAGACTCGACAACATGCTCAAGGACCTCGATTCCGTTCAGGCTTTCGCACTCTCAACCAAGACACCACTGCCTCTGACCAGTGCCGTGACCGAAATTCACCGCCTGCTTATTGCCATGGGACTGGGCGCCAAGGATAGCGCCGAAGCGATGCGCCTTCTCGACGGAAAATAGCGGATTTCCTGTTGACTCGTTGGCAACACAGGTTTAACGATGTTATCGATAACATAGAACAGGCCAAAGAAGTCTGATGTAACGGGAGAGAGTTGGATTGTCTCAGCCTTTGCTCGCCTTTGAAGGTGTAACCAAGCGCTTTGGTGGAACCACTG
This sequence comes from Hyphomicrobiales bacterium, assembly GCA_043731995.1. Taxonomy (GTDB): domain Bacteria; phylum Pseudomonadota; class Alphaproteobacteria; order Rhizobiales; family Aestuariivirgaceae; genus Aestuariivirga. Next base: position 5,882 of record JAYTIG010000060.1, on the reverse strand, counting down.
CCTTGCGCAATGTGACACTACATCTGAACGCAGGCGAAGTGCTGGCGCTGCTCGGTGAAAATGGTGCGGGCAAGTCAACGCTGATAAAATCCCTAGCGGGCATCCACACACCAGACGAAGGCCGCATCTTGTTCAAGGGTGTGCCCTATCGCCATGCCCCCCCGAAGCCCAAAGAAAAACAGCGCGTTGCCTTCATTCACCAAGACTTGGGCTTGGTGGAATGGATGACGGTTGCTGAAAACATGGGGCTCGCCCAGGGCTTTTCCCGCCAGAACGGCTTGATCAGTTGGTCGCAAACCGAACAGCGCGCCGCGGAGGCCCTGCGCAAGGTGGGTTGCGATTTTGATCCCACGCGGCGCGTTCAAGATTTGACTCGAACCGAAAAATCACTGGTCGCCATCGCCCGCGCCTTGGCCGTTGAGGCGGACGTGTTGGTGCTGGATGAGCCAACGGCGAGCCTTCCTGCCGATGAAGTGGAGCGCATGTTCCTCGTGCTGCGTGATTTGAGGCAACGCGGCGTGGGTATGATCTATGTATCGCATCGTCTGGACGAGATTTTCCGCATCGCAGACCGCGTGGCGGTGCTCCGCGATGGCCAATTGGTTGGCGCACAACAGGTTGCATCCACGACACCAAAGGAATTGGTCAACCTGATCGTCGGCCGTGAAGTGAAAGATCTTTACGTGCGCGCCAAAGGCACCTCTGGCCGCGAAACCTTGCGCGTGGAAAAATTCGCAAGCCGTGGTGCAGGGCCGGTCAACTTTGCGGCCCGCGAAGGTGAGGTGCTTGGCTTGGTTGGCCTGCGTGGCGCCGGCCAGGAAACCATTGGCCGCGCCTTGTTCGGTGATGAGCAATCCACAGGGCGCGCAACACTAAACGGGCAGGTGCTGGATCTGTCATCCCCACAAGCCGCATTGCGCCAGGGCATCGGCCTTGTCGCCCGCGATCGCACAGAAGAGAGCGTGGCGCTGTCCTTGTCGGTTCGCGAAAACATGTTTCTGAATCCTTGGGCCATGGGCCGTGCCCTGTCATCTTTGCTTTCGCCAAGTGCCGAAGCGCAGCGCGCTCTGGGAATCGGTCATGAGGTTGGCTTGCGGCCCAATGATCCACATTTGCCTGTTGAAGCACTCTCCGGCGGCAATCAGCAAAAGGTGGTTGTGGGCCGCTGGCTTGCAACGGGGCGAAAAGTCTTGATCGCCGAAGACCCAACCGCTGGTGTTGATGTCGGCGCGAAATCAGAAATCTATCGCCTGCTAGCCAAGGCGCTTGATGCAGGGCTCACAGTCGTTGTCGTTTCCACAGATTTTGAAGAAGTCGCCCATATCTGCCATCGCGCGCTTGTATTCTCGCGCGGAAAAATTGTTGCTGAGATCGGCCAAAGAGATTTGACCACCCAAACGCTTATCCACGCCGCTTCGGCGTCAGAGGCTGCCTGATGAATTCAATTCAGTCCAACGCGTTGGAACCCACACGCAGCGAGTTGAAAGGCCTCAGCACCGGCCAAAAAATCATTCGCTTGTTGCCGACTTATGGCCTCGTTTTGTTGACAGCCTTGTTGATCCTGATGTTCTCCATTCTGTTGCCCACCACCTTTCCGACCATGATCAACCTGCGCTCCATCATCTCTGACAAAGCCATCATCATGCTCTTGTCCTTGGGCGTCATGATTCCGATGTCCGCAGGCCGCATTGATCTCACCGTGGGTTACGGCATCGTGCTTTGGCATATTCTGGCAATTTCGCTGCAGACATGGTTTGGCGTCCCCTGGGTTCTGGCCGTCATCATTGTGTTGGCGCTGGGCGCCTTGATGGGCGTTCTCAATGGACTCTTGGTTGAGGTTGCCCGAATTGACAGCTTCATCGCCACACTGGGAACCGGAACAGTCCTCTATGCGGTTGCGCTTTGGCATTCCGGCGGACGCCAAATTGTTGGCGTTGTGCCTGATGGATTCTACGCTCTGAATTCCACCATGGTCTTTGGTTTGCCGATCACTGGATTCTACGTTCTTGCTATCGCTGTGGCCATGTATGTCGTCTACGAATATTTGCCAATCGGCCGCTATCTCTATGCCATTGGCGCGTCCCCCAAAGCCGCAGCGCTGAATGGCATTCCCGTGCGTCGCTATGTGATTGCATCTTTCGTGGCATCAGGGCTCTTCACAGCTTTGGCCGGGATTCTATTGGCAGCCAAATTGCGCATTGGCCAGGCTAGTGTTGGCCTCGAATATCTGTTGCCCGCATTGGTGGGCGCATTCCTTGGATCCACCACAATCAAGCCGGGGCGAGTGAATGTCTGGGGCACACTGGTTGGTGTGACAATCCTGGCCGTCGGCATTTCCGGCATTCAGCAATTCGGCGGTTCGTTCTGGGTTGAGCCGCTGTTTAACGGTGTAACTTTGCTCATCGCCATTGGCATTGCAGGTTACGCCCAAAGACGAAGGGGGGCTGCCCAGAAGGCCCCCTCAATACCAACAACGCCGTCGCCATGACGGTGAAGCAATCCAAAAATGGAGGAAACCATGGATCGTAGACAACTACTTCTCAGAGGCATTGCGATGGGATTGTCCGTGCCGGCGCTGACGCGCATGGCCTTGGCCGATTCAATGGCCGATGCACAAGCCATCGTCAACAAATATGCCAACAAAGTTGACAAGTGGGATGGCCCAACCGCAGGCCCCAAGGCGCAAGCCGGCAAGACCATCGTTGTGCTCGCAGGCGACATGAAGAACGGGGGCATCCTCGGCGCCACCAAAGGTGTAGAAGAAGCTTGCGCCGCCATTGGCTGGACAGTGAAAACCATTGACGGTGCCGGTTCGATCGCCGGTCGCACGGCAGCCATGGGTCAGGCCATGGCCTTGAACCCCAATGGCATCATCATCAACGGCTTTGACGCAGTTGAACAAGCCCCAGCCATGAAGGCCGCTCACGATGCGAAAATTCCTTTCGTGTCCTGGCACGCAGGGCCCGCTGTGGGTCCGCTGGCTGATGCTGGCGTGTTTGCCAATGTGACGACCGACCCAATGCAAGTTTCAACGGCTGCCGCCATGTGGGCCTATATCGATGCCAAGGGCAAACCGGGCTGCATCTATTTTACTGACTCAACCTATGCCATCGCCATCGCCAAGGCCAAGAAGATGCAGGAAGTGATCGAGAAGCTTGGCGGCAAAACCGTTGAGTGGGTGGACACACCGATTGCTGAGACCTCGCAGCGCATGCCACAGCTCACCACCTCACTGCTGCAGAAGCATGGCAAGGATTGGACGCATTCTCTGGCGATCAATGATCTCTACTTTGATTTCATGGGCCCATCACTGGCGGCCGCGGGCGTCCCTGGCTCTGGTGCTGCGCCTGTCAATGTCTCGGCGGGTGACGGTTCTGAATCTGCCTATCAACGCATTCGTTCCGGCCAATTCCAGGCCGCAACTGTGGCTGAGCCGCTCAACCTTCAAGGTTGGCAGTTGGTTGACGAGTTGAACCGCGCCATGGCTGGCGAAAAGTGGTCGGGCTATGTTTCGCCACTCCATGTTGTCACCAAGGCCAATGTTGAGTTTGACGGTGGCCCAAAGAACACCTTTGATCCCGGTAACGGATATCAGGACGCCTACAAGAAGATTTGGGGCAAGGCCTGATCTCTCTCACTCAGGGCGCGGCGATCTTCGGATTGTTGCGCCCATTTTTATGGAGCAGTTCAATGTTTATCCGCTGTGCCTTTTTTGAAGGGCATGTGAAACCTGGCATGGATACGAAATTCAAGACCTTCGTTCGCGAAAGGCTGGTGCCGCTGTGGACAAAATTTCCCGGCGCTGAAGAAGTGCGCGTTCTGCATCAGACAGAGTCAGACACACCTGCGCCAAACTATGCGATGGTTCTGGCCATCAAATATCCCAGCATGGCGGCCATCGACCTGGCGCTCAAATCCGATGTACGCAACCAAAGCCGCCTGGAAACCCAGGAACTGGTGAAAATGTTTGATGGGCGGATTTTTCACACTGTCTTTGAGGCCTGTCACTTCAATCTATAAAATGGCCCCCAATCTGAAAACACGACCGTTACATGCTCGAACAAGAAAGCAATGGCCGGGACAATACCTTTGAGTTTTCTGGGTATGGCTGATAGCTTTCCAGTTCAAAATCACCCTTCGAAGGCAAACATGTGACCCAACCGCTCATTCTTGTTGATCCCTTGCCGCGCACCCTTGATCTCATCTGTGATGATCAGACCCGCCGCAAATTTGAAAGCTTGGGCCGCATCATTGCCCATGAGTCCGGCCCCATGCCGGATGATATGGTTGAGCAGCATTTGCCTGATACAACCATTCTTGTCGGTCAAACTCGTATGGATACGGCACGCCTGAAACGCGCGGTCAATCTCAAAGCCATCATCAACGTTGAAACCAATTTCACCAACAACATTGATTATGACTACTGCTTCGCCAACGGCATTCATGTTTTGACGCCCGGTTCTGCCTTTGCGGATGCGGTTGCAGAATCCGCCCTCGGCATGGCTATTGATCTGGCACGTGGCATCACCAGAGCTGATCGTGACATGCGCGAGGGTATTGAGGCTTATGGTATGGACGGAAATGCCAAGAGCTACAGCCTGATTGGCGCGCCAGTGGGCCTCATTGGCTTTGGTGACTTGTCGCGATCATTCTTGAAATTGATTGCGCCATTCAACTGCCTCATCAAGGTTTTCGATCCCTGGGTACCTGAATATGCCATTCGCAAACATGGATGTTCACCGGCCAGCCTGGATGAAGTGTTGTCTTCCTCAAAGGTCATTTTTGTCTTTGCCGGCGTGACCAGTGAGAACCAAGGATTCTTGGGGCGGCGCGAACTGGGCCTGATTCAAAAAGACGCTTCATTTCTGCTGATGAGCCGCGCAGCAGTTGTTGATTTTCCCGTGTTTCTTGAATTTGCAGCTTCGGGACAGTTCCGCGCGGCGACAGATGTCTTCCCCGTAGAACCAGTCGCCAAGAACGATCCCGTCAGATCCATTCAGGGCCTGTTGTTGTCAGCCCACCGCACCGGCGGAATGCCTTCAGCCCTTTTTGATATTGGCGCTCAAATGACAGCTGATGCGGAATTGATACTGAAGGGCCTTCCGCCAGTCGTCTGCCGCAAAGCCATGCGCGAGACAGTTGCACGGTTCCGCAGCAAACCGGTTTCTGTAACCTGACTGCCCAGCATGGTCGCGGCCATTATCCTTGCTGTCATCCGGTGCTGGAATGAGTATTTCTTCACGGCGTCGCTAACAAGCACGTACGCCAAAACTTTGCTGGTGGTGGTGGCCGACCAAACAGGCTCGAAGAGAATTAGCTGGTGGAGCATGGCGGCCATTTCATCCGCGGCCAACTTGCCGTTCTTTGTGATTGGCAATTTCCCAGAGCGCCCAATCGTAAGGGGCCTGATGGCAGGCGCGATAGAGTAAAACATCGCTCGCAGAAGCTTGTTGTCATACGCTGCCCATTTCCAATGCGAAAATAGCAATCCAATCATGTGCATTCAAACCCTGACAGTAGCCTTTCTGCCTCCGAAAACTTGCCGCCGCAGCGCACAAAACTTGATCATTCTATTCGGCAGCGGCTTAAAAACTCATCAATATGCATGCTGCCCAATTTCTAATCACAAATGTTTATCTATTTATTTCAAAGGATTAACCAAAAGCGTGAATCTGGCACGTCCGTTGCAGCGATCCCGCGGTGCACAAAGCGCACCAACAGGAGAGCAACATGAACAGACGTGGGTTTTTGAAATCGGGAATCGCGCTGGGGGCGATGGCCGGGGTGACGATGGCACCGCAATTCGCCTTCGCGGCGGGCGACACAATTAAGGTTGGCATTTTGCATTCATTGTCCGGCACCATGGCAATCAGCGAAACGAC
>JAYTIG010000059.1:0-2384 GCA_043731995.1 Hyphomicrobiales bacterium | reverse complement strand
GGGCGAGTTGGAAGAATATTTCCTGAGCCAGCTTGCGGTGGGTGATACATTCTTGTTTGGCGGTGAAGTGTTGCGCTTTGAAGGCATGGATGAGTTTGGCGCACTGGCCACCAAGAGCCGCAACGCCGAGCCGAGGATTCCATCTTATGCAGGCGGCAAATTTCCGCTCTCAACCTATTTGGCAGAACGCGTGCGAGAGCTGATCGCGGACAAGGCGCAGTGGAAGCTGCTGCCGCCACAGGTGCAAGGCTGGCTGGCGCTGCAAAGCTGGGCCTCCGTTCTGCCACGGGCGGATCAGATTTTGGTGGAAACTTTCCCCCGCGCTGAGAAACACTATCTTGTGTGCTATCCTTTTGAAGGCCGCTTGGCGCAGCAAACTTTGGGCATGTTGCTGACGCGGCGGCTGGAGCGCTGGGGGGCTAAGCCATTGGGCTTTGTGGCCTCGGAATATGCGCTGGTGATCTGGATGGTGGGCGACATTTCGCACATGATCGCAACGGGCCGCATCTCACTCGCCAAACTCTTTGATGAAGACATGTTGGGCGATGATCTTGAAGCCTGGTTGGCCGAAAGCAACATGATGAAATCTGCCTTCCGCAACTGCGCCATCATCGCTGGATTGGTGGAGCGCAATTTCCCCGGAAAGGAGAAAACCGCAAGGCAGGTTACAGTGAATACTGATCTCATATTTGATGCCTTGCGTTCCCATCAGCCCGATCACATTTTGCTGCGCGCCGCATGGGAAGATGCTGCCGACGGCCTGATCAATGTTGAACGCCTGGGTACGATGCTGAAACGCATCAAGGGTCAAATCCTTCACCGTGCCTTGGATCGCGTATCGCCACTCGCCGTGCCCGTTCTGCTTGAGATTGGGCGCGTGATGGTGGAAGGTGAGGCCCATGATTCCCTTCTCGCCGAAGCCGAAGCAGAACTTGAAGCAGAAGCCAGCCGCTTCGCTTAAGCATGCCATCATGCTGGGTGGCGTTGAATTGCGTCCTGACATGTCCGGCGCGTTGCATGTCCCGGAATTTTCGGCCCTGATCATTTCCGATTTGCATTTGGAGCAAGGTTCATCACTTGCAAGACGCGGCATTCGCGTGCCGCCTTTTGACACGGCCATCACCATCACCTTGTTGGAGCGTGTGGTAAATCATCATGCGCCGCAGCGCCTGATCTTTCTGGGCGACAGCTTTCACGACGGCGAAGGTGAGACACGCGTTGAAGAAGCGTTGATGCAGCGCCTGCAGGCAATCGCTGCTGCGCATGAATGCTTCTGGATTTGTGGTAACCACGATCCACTGCCGCCGCAACGGCTCGCAGGCCACGCAGCCGATCACATTTTGTTGGGGCCACTGACATTGCGGCATGAACCTTCCCGTCTGCGCAAAGAGGAAATTGAAATCGCCGGGCACTTGCACCCCGGCTGCGCCATTGCCCAGCGCGGCAGGCGCGTCTCTGGCAAATGTTTTGTCGCTGATCAGCGCCGCCTGATTATGCCAGCCTTTGGTGCCTACACTGGAGCCCTCTCAGTGTTTGCGACGCCCTATGACAGGTTGTTCACGCGCGATGAAACCCACGCTTGGCTCATCGGCCAGACGCGGCTCTACAAATTTCCATTCGAGAGGCTGTGTTAGCCAGCCTTGGATTGCATCAGCGAGATCAGGTCTGGCGATGGCTGACCCGTCACCTTCATGCCCTGCTGAATCTGGAACAGCTTGATGGCGTTAGAGGTCTTGGCATCCAAAGTGCCATCCTGCGTGCCCACGCGGTAGCCCAGCTTGTCGAGCAGAACCTTGGCCTGGTCATTGATATTGGCTGGCATGGCCGACGTGGCCGATTGCTGTGGCGCTGCGCCCGGGTTCCACTGCGCATCATTCACCGCGACCACATTGGCATCATCGCGCGCCTTTTCTGGGGCCCAGGCTTTGAAGCGGCCATTGACGGAATCCACCATGCTGGCGCTGAGTGATTTCGATAGCGCATCAACGCGGGCCTGCGCGTCATTGTCGCCTTGCGATGCAGCAGCCAGATACCAGAACAGGGCTTCGCCGCCGTCCTGCTTGGTGCCAAGGCCGCGCTCGATGAGAACGGCAAGGTTATATTCGCTATCCTTCAGGCCATGCGAGGCCGCAAGTGAAAACCACTTGAAGGCCTTGGCATAGTCCGGCTGGCCTGCATCGGTGCCGGCCGCAATCACGGCGGCATTATGCATGGCCTTCACATTGCCGAGTGATCCTGCGCGCTCATACCATGAGAGAGCGGCAGCAATATTCTTGTCCACGCCTTTGCCGCGCTCATAAAGCGTGCCGAGGCGATATTGCGCGGGCGCCAGGCCTTGGGCTGAGGCTTTGCCATACCAATAGGCGGCCTTGGCGTAATCGGTG
>JAYTIG010000058.1:0-2385 GCA_043731995.1 Hyphomicrobiales bacterium | reverse complement strand
CGCAAGGCACCATGAGCGAGACGATGAGGGCGCGGTCTTTCCACTCGCGCTTCACTTTCTTGATTTCCTGAAGGTTCACCTCCAGCGGGCGATCAGTGATGAGCTCGATGTTGTTGAGGCCCAACAGCCTGCGGTCAGCCCCGTGAATGGCGCCGTAACGCGGCCCATTGACGTTGACGACCGGCGGGCCTTCCTCGCCCAGGGTTTTCCAAACAACGCCGCCCCAACCTGCCTTGAAGGCGCGCACTACGTTGTATTCCTTGTCAGTGGGCGGGGCCGAAGCCAGCCAGAACGGATTGGGAGACTTGATGCCAATGAAATTTGAGCGAAGGTCAGCCATGGGATTAGCCCTTCAGATAAATGTTGATTGATTCAGCCGCGCGGCGGCCATCATCGACGGCGGCCACAGTGAGTGCACGGTTGCCCGCAACGCAGTCGCCCCCGGCCCAGATTTTTGGCCGCGACGTGCGCTTGTTGTCGTCAACCTTGATGCGCCCATCCTGTAAGGCCAGCGCGCCCGCAGTCACATCCACATAGTGCTGGCCGATGGCCTTGAAGATCACATCGGCGGCCACGTCATAAGTCTTGCCTGTGCCAGCCAGTTTCTTGCCCGCCATCTTGGTTTCTTCAACCTTGAGGCCAACCACCTTGCCAGCCTTGACGTGCAATTTCTTTGGCATCACCCAATCGCGGATGGCCACCCCATGGGTCTGTGCCAGTTCCTGCTCAAAGCCAGAGGCTTTCATATGGTCCTGGCCACGGCGATAGAGGATGGTCACCTCTTCCGCACCCAGCAATTTCGATTGCACAGCAATATCAATGGCCGTCATGCCACCACCAATCACCACCACACTGCGCCCCACTTGCAGTTTGGCCAGATCCTTGGCCTGCCGCAGCTCAGCGATATAGGCCACAGCGTCTTCAACGCCTTTCACATTTTCATCCTTGATGCCAAGCGCATTCACGCCCGCATAGCCCAGGCCCAGAAACACGGCGTCATAATCCTTTTCAAGTTGCGCCAGCTTCAAACCCTTGGCCAGGGCCTTGCCATGCTCAACCTTGATGCCGCCAATAGCCAGCACGAAATCCACTTCCTTCTGTGCGAAATCATCCACTGTCTTATAGGCCGCGATGCCAAACTCATTCAGCCCGCCAGCTTTCTTGCGGGCATCAAACAGCGTCACGTCATGGCCATGCATGGCCAGGCGGTGCGCACAAGCCAGGCCCGCGGGGCCCGCGCCCACAACCGCAATTTTTTTGCCCGAAGCCTTGCCCCGCACATAGGGCTGCTTCTCCTTCATCGCCACATCCGTGGCATAACGCTGCAGCAGGCCAATTTTCACCGGCTTGCCTTCGGCCACTTCACGCACACACACTTCTTCGCACAAGGTTTCAGTCGGGCACACGCGTGCGCACATTCCACCCAGAATGTTCTGGTCAAAGATGGTCTTGGCTGCGGATGTCGGGTGTCCTGCCTGAATCTCGCGGATGAACATGGGAATGTCGATGGCGGTGGGGCAGGCCTGCTGGCACGGCGCATCGGCACAGAAATAACAGCGATCTGATTCCACCAGCGCTTCATGGGGCGAAAGCGGGGGGTGCAAGTCGGCAAAATTTGCGGCAAGCTGCGGCTTGCTCAACCTTTTGGACTGGATGTCTGCGGCCTTCGCCATCACTCCCTCCCCTTGCTGATTTGGAAACGCTAACCCAGTTTGTCCATTTGGTCAAATTTCTGCAAGTGCTGGACGAACCCAGTCATGCGTTCTATTGTACGACAAATAGTCCGCAAGAGATGGAAACAATGAGCAAAGCGCCCGAAAACAAGCTGAAACTGCGTTCCCAATATTGGTTCGACAACCCGGCCAATGCCGACATGACGGCGCTTTATCTCGAACGTTATCTCAATTACGGCTTCACCCAGGGTGAATTGCAGGGTGGCAAACCAATAATCGGCATTGCCCAGACGGGCTCTGATCTCAGCCCATGCAACCGCGTGCATGTGGAATTGGTCAAGCGCGTGCGTGATGGCATTATTGCTGCCGGCGGCGTGCCCATTGAATTCCCAATCCACCCGATGCAGGAAACCGGCAAACGCCCCACCGCTTCGCTGGACCGCAACCTCGCCTATCTCTCACTCGTCGAAGTGCTTTACGGCTATCCGCTCGATGGCGTGGTGCTCACAGTGGGTTGCGATAAAACCACTCCCGCCTGCCTGATGGCTGCGGCCACGGTGGATATTCCGGCCATCGCACTTTCCTCCGGCCCCATGCTGAATGGTGACTACAAGGGCCAGCGCACGGGTTCGGGCACCATCGTCTGGCTGGCCCGCGAAAAGCTGGCCACAGGTGAGTTGGACTATAAGGGCTTTGTTGATCTGGTGGCCTC
>JAYTIG010000057.1:0-2388 GCA_043731995.1 Hyphomicrobiales bacterium | reverse complement strand
CCTAGCGGCACAATTGATGTGACGATCCGCAACATGGGCATGGCTGGGGCAAAGATTGAAATACCCTCAACTGTGCAACTGCCGGATAAGTTTGATTTGATAAATGTATCTGATGGAAATGTGACTCCCGCTGACGTGATGTGGCGCAAGGGTGATTTTGTTGGCGTACACTTCTGCGGCGAAACCAAGAAACTCAGCTTGCGCAGAACCTGACTGTTCCGCTGAAATCGGGGCCGCTCGATTCAGGAGACCTACATGTTTCATTTTCATCAAATATAGCCCCCATCTGAAATCGATTGAATATGACCGGCACTTCACCATGGCTTGCAAGAAGGCCGTACAGCGCATTTTGCGGGGTTTCAGGTGACCAAGCGCTCAAAAAAAGAAACGCCGCTGCAACCGACCACCTAGGGCCAGCGTTGCTAAAAAGGCTTGAAATGCGACCAGCATCTACTTCTGTGGAACTTAACGCCGTCAACATCGTTAAGTGCACTGCATGTTTTTCAACCTGTGCCACGGGTCACAAAATGGAGGCTTGTCGATGAAAAAATCTTTTGCAATTGCTCTGGCAGTCGGTGCCATCGGTTTATTCACAGCGCCCGCATCGCTCACGGCGCAGGGAATGGGTTATGGCCACAGCGCTATACGGCTAGGTAATCCGCACGACAATGGCCTTCATAGAGGTTGGCGGCATCGCGGATGCCATTGGGTCGCAGTTTCCCGGCACCATCACCGCACCATGATTAAAGTGTGCGGCAGGTAGCAAAACTAAGTGCGGGACAGGTTGCTCAGCGTTTCAGCGGCACAACCTTGGCCATTGGCTTTAAATCTGCAAATGCCTGCCATGCCTCCATAAGTTTCCGACGCTTTTCAAACTGGTCTCCGCGCCTATAGGCGGCCTCAGCCTTGTCGCTGATCCGGTGTGCCAGGGCATGCTCGCAAGTCTCGTGCGGGAAGCTGGTTTGCTCAGAAGCCCAGTCCCGAAAAGTGGAACGGAACCCATGCACAGTTATCGCCTGTTGTCCCATGCGTTTGATCAGCATCGACATTGCCATGTTGCTGAGGCCCTTGCCGCGCTTGTAACCGGGGAAGACAGACTGGCTGGCTGACACCTTTCCCGTGCCAACCTCGCGCAAAATCTCCAGTGCCCTTGATGAAAGCGGGATGCGATGCTCATGGCCCGCTTTCATGCGCTTAGCCGGGATAGTCCAAATACTTTTCGCCATATCAATTTCGGCCCATGTTGTGCCTAGCGTCTCGCTGGTGCGGGTGGCGGTGAGGATGCAGAACTCAAGAGCCGAAGCCGCGATGCTGCGATTTGCCTTGTCTCTCAGCGCCGCCACAAACCCAGGCAGATCATCATAGGGCAACGCCGCGTGATGGCCTCTCGTGAGCCGCTGGCGGGCAGGAAGAACCGCTTTAAGGTGGCCCTTCCACCTTGCAGGATTGTCGCCCTTATAGAGCCCTTGGGCCTTGGCAGCGTCTATCACGTTTTCAATGCGGCCTCGGATGCGGGCTGCCGTCTCAGGGATTCGTTGCCACATCGGTCGCAGAACCTTCAGCACCGCTTCGGTGTCAACCTCACCTAGGGGCAGGCCGCGAATTGCGCTGCAATAGTTAGAGCCAAGGGTGGCCTTCCATTGAGCCGCGTGCTTGCTGTTGCGGAACTTAGCCTCATGGGCCTTGAGATATTCATCCGCTAATTGCCCAAAAGTCACACTACCTGCCTTGGTCCGTTCATCTGCCCGCCGCGCTAACAGTGGATCGGTGCCTCCCTTCAGCAGCTTGAGGGCGTCCAAGGCTTTCACACGGGCTTCGGCCAAACTTGTCGCTGCAATGCTGCCCAAGCCCATTTCCCGCTGTTTGGCCCCGAAGCGATAGAAGAATACCCAGCTTTTGGCCCCAGCCTTGGCGATATTTAGATAGAGGTTGCCGCCATCCGCATGCCTGCCGGGGGCTTTGAGCGTGTCAACCTGGCGTGCTGTCAATTTGCCCATGTCAAAATCGAAGCCTTCTCTAGTTCTTTCCCTAGCACCTTCCCTAGCAGAAAGGTGTGGCTTTGGGCAATCGTCAAAGGACAGTGGCGAACACCGGAGGAAAGGTAACTGAGAGAAAAGGGCCTATTTCAAGTCACTGGCGGATAGTGGTGGATGGCTGTGAACATCGGTTAGGCGGACTCCGTTTCCGCCATTTGCTTCTTCAATCCACCGCTTCGCCAAACAACCTGTCGAACTCGCCCAGATATTTCTGTGCCATAACCGCATTGTTCCACACCACGATGGCATTCTCGGCATTTCTGGCGCTGGCGGCATGGGTGTAGTTGAAGCTGCCGGTTTCAACATGCTTGCCATCCACCACGATGAACTTGTCATGCATTATGGCGTAACG
>JAYTIG010000056.1:0-2395 GCA_043731995.1 Hyphomicrobiales bacterium | reverse complement strand
CACTTTCAATTTCTTCGGCGATGGCTTGCGCATTGCGGCGCTTGGTGCCCTTGAAGGCCATGTGTTCCAGAAAATGGGCAACACCATTTTCATTCGCCATTTCGTCACGAGCGCCAGCCTTCACCCACACACCCTGCGCCACTGACTCCAGGTGAGGCATCATCTGTGTAATGACAGTTAGCCCGTTTTGAAGCCTGGTGATCTCAACTGACAATTCTTAACACTCCCCTCAGCGTCTCTCCCGCGACAGGATGAAATCCTTTACGGCTTGGGCGCTGTTGGGAAGTATTGTGAAACTTTCTTGGGCTGTCATCAAGTGTCCAAGTCGTTGAGGTAAACGGGGCGTTTGGCCTGTGGCGGCCTTCACCGCATCGGGGAATTTGGCCGGGTGAGCCGTGGCCAGCGTCACCATGGGGGCTTTCACCTTGGCCGATTGGGCCACATGCAGGCCCACCGCTGTGTGCGGATCAATCAATTCGCCGGTTTCCTTCAACACTTGGGCCATGGTGGCAGCGGTTTCAGCTTCCGATGTTGCACCTGAAATGAATTCGGCACGGATCGCTTTCAGCGCTGGGGACTTGATGGTAAAGCTCTGTGACTGCGCCAAGCTGCCCATGGCGGCGCGCACTGCCGCAGGGTTTCTGCCATTGGCGAGATAGACCAGCCGCTCGAAATTGGATGAAACCTGAATATCCATGGAAGGGCTGATGGTGGGGTGGACACCTGTCACCTCATAGCGCCCAGTCTTCAATGCTCGGTCAAGAATATCGTTGCTGTTGGTGGCAATCACAAAGCGCTCAACCGGAAGGCCCATGCGCTTGGCGGCAAGGCCAGCAAACACATTGCCGAAATTGCCGGTGGGCACGGTGAAGGCCACTTCGCGGTCAGGCGCGCCGAGCGCTAGGCCAGCATAAAAATAATAGACAATCTGGGCCATGATCCGGCCCCAGTTGATCGAGTTGACGCCAGCAAGCCCCATCTCATCGCGGAACCTCAAGTCATTGAACAACGCTTTCACAACGGCCTGGCAATCATCAAAAGTGCCTTCGATGGCAATATTGTGAATGGTCGGGCTTTTCACCGTGGTCATTTGCCGGCGCTGCACATCAGAAACGCGGCCATGCGGATGCAGAATAAAAAGGCTGGCATTCTGGTTGTGCTCGAAGGCCGCCACGGCAGCCCCGCCCGTGTCGCCCGAGGTTGCGCCAACAATCACCGCGCGGCGCTTCTGCTTGGCCAGGCTCCAATCCATCAGCCGGGCCAGCAGCTGCATCGCCACATCCTTGAAGGCAATGGTGGGGCCGTGAAACAGTTCCAGCAAAAATTGATTGACATCAAGCTGCTTCAGCGGCGTTACGGCCTTGTGGTCAAATGTCCCATAAGCCGCATCAATCATGCGCCGCAAATCTTTTGGTGGAATGGAGCCCGCCGTGAACTTGGAACACACGGCAAAGGCAACATCGGTATAAGGCCTGCCTCGCAGGGCTTTCAACTCAGTCCTGGAAAATTTCGGAAACCGCTCCGGCACATAAAGCCCGCCATCGCGGGCCAGGCCTGAAAGCATGGCCTCTTCAAAATTCAGCTTGGGCGCTTCACCACGGGTGGAAATGTATTTCATGGGCCGTTGCCTTAATCCGCCTGCGCAGCAGTTTCAAGCATCAGGCTTTTTCAACAAGAAGGCGCCTGCCACCCCCGCCAGCGCCAGCGCCAGCCCAAACCAGGTGATGGCATAGCCAAGGTGGTTGTTATGTAGTTCCACCTTGGGCGGCGACGCTTGAAAGCCGGATTCATTGCCTAGCGCCTGCAGGATGATGGGGGCAGCTGCCTGTTTCATGCCAGCTGCCTTTTGCATGGCAGGCAAATCCCACCAGAACCACGTATTGCTTTCCGGGCTATTGGAATTGTCGAAATAACCCCGGCCTTGATTATGCATCCGCACGATGCTGAGAAGCTCTGGCACTGGCTTTGGCACAAGGCCCTGTTCATCCGTGGCCCCAAGATCAACCAGAACTTCCGCGCCATCGGTGGTGCGATAGGGCGCAAGTCCTTCCCAGCCGCCTTGGCCGTAAAACACCGTTTGCTTGTAAAGCGTGTGGGCAGCATCTAGCTCGCCCGTGGCGTAAACTTTGAGATATTCAATATCCTGATGCGCGCTCAGCCGCTTCAGTGCTTCAGTTAGGGGTACGGGCTCTTGCTCCATCCGGTCGGTCAGTGTGGCGATCAGTGCATTCTTCCAGGCCAGGCGTTTGAGTTGCCATGTGCCCAAGCCACAAAGAATGGCAAGACCAAGCACAGTTGCGAGAAGCACAGGCCAAAGGCGCGGCTTGACACTCAATGCTGCTTGCCTTCCTGGGCGTTGGTTTTCCATTGCTGGGCCAGAAGCAGGCCCTTCACC
>JAYTIG010000055.1:0-6397 GCA_043731995.1 Hyphomicrobiales bacterium | reverse complement strand
CGATGTTGCCGCCGATGGTGCCGGAGGCGCGCACCTGCTTGGAGCCGAGGCGGGACAAGGAGTTTTTCACATCGGGATCGAGCCCGGACAAGACGTGTTCGGCCTCGCCATAGGTCACGCCAGCGCCGAGCTTGAGCCAATCCTTGCCGTCTTCAATGGAGTGGAGTTCGGCAACGCCTCCGAGATGCAAAATCTTCGGCAGCTGACGCAGTTGCTTGGTGATCCAAAGGCCGACGTCAGTGCAGCCTGCGACGATGGTTGCGTCCGCATGTTTATGGGCCAAATTCAGCAAGCTTGCCGCCGTGGCGGGCACAGCGACAAAACCTTCATCGTCGCCAAGAAAGACATCCGCGCCGTCATTTATTTTGGCGAGCAGTGCGGCAGAGGCGCTTTCATCGCGGGCCCAACGGTCAGCCGCTGAGCCGGTGCAGGCTTGCAGCGCGGCATCGACGATGGGGCGATAGCCAGTGCAGCGGCAGAGATTGCCAGCGATATGCTCGGCGATTTCGCGGCGGTTCGGGCGGCGGCCGGCATGATAAAGAGTGAACAGCGCCATGATGAAGCCCGGCGTGCAAAAGCCGCATTGCGAGCCGTGGTGTTCAACCATCGCCTGTTGAACCGGATGCAAGGCCTTGCCGTCGGCGAGATCGTCAACCGTCACCAATTCCTTGCCATGAAGCTGGCCCATCAACAGAATGCAGGCGTTGACTGGTTCATAGACAATCTTGGCCTGGCGCAGCGCGCCAAGGGCCACTGTGCAAGCGCCGCAATCGCCTTCATTGCAGCCTTCCTTGGTGCCGCGCGATTTTTCTTCGAGACGCAAATAATCAAGCACCGTTTGCAGCGGAGATGCTGGCGCAACTGCCATCACCTTCCCGCGCCGGAGAAATCTGATTTTGTCATGCGCCATTGCCATCAGCTCCCACGATAGGTTGAATAGCCGTAAGGGCACAGCAGCAGCGGCACATGATAGTGCTGGACAGCGCTGCTGATGCCGAAGCGAATTGGAATGACGTCAAGAAACGCGGGCTCATCGAGCTTGGCCCCGCTGCGGCGCAGATAATCGCCGGCATGGAAACGCAGTTCATAGGAGCCAACAGCCATCTCAGACTCCGCCAAAACGGGCGAATCGGTGCGGCCATCGTCATTGGTGATCAGCGTCTTGACATGGCTTGTTTGCGGGCCAACCGACCAGAGCTCTATTTTGAGCTTGGCGGCGGGGCGGCCTGTTGCCGTGTCAAGCACATGTGTGGACAATTTGCCCATGGTATCTACCTGCTTCCTTGCCCTATCTGCCGCGGCTTGCAATTTTGTTTTCCGCTGTAATTCTTATAGATCATATTCCAATTCCGTTGTTCTAAAAAGCACCGTCTAGGTCACTGTCTGTGTACAAACTTCGCACAGGCTTTGGGTCTGGGATGAGGCGCTGCGCCAGTTCCAGAAAGACATCCGCCGCGCGCTTGCCGCTGTCGCCGGGGCGGCGCACGATCATCAACCGGTCAATCGGCAGGCGGCGTTCGGCCAGGGGCACGAATTTTAACGTCCCCGCCGCAAGCTCCTGCTCAATTCCAACGCGGGTTTGAAAGGCAATGCATTTGCCGCGCCGCGCCATAGCCGCCATCAGGCGCAAGGAATTGCACTCAAAAACCGGGCGCAAATCGCGCTGAAAGCTTTTAGAACTGCGGTCTAAAATCGTGCGCAAGCTGAGGCCCCCAGCGGGCCATGCCATGGGATAGGCAAGGCAATCGGCCAGCGTCAGTTTACGCTTGCCCGCCAAAGGATGCTGCGGCGACATGACGGCACCCACCGGCATGTCGCGGGTGAATTCGACATGCAGGCCCTCCAGCGCGGTAGGATTGAAGGTAAAGCCGATGTCGGCGGCATGGTCGCGCACCAGTTCAGTGACCATGTCAGAGCCTGCGACTGTCACCGATACCTGCAGGCCGGAATAGCTGCTGACGAATTCCTCAAGCAGGCCCGGCAAAATCGAAACCGACAGGCTTTCGACAGTGGCGACGCGGATCGGCTCACGCTTCAACCCGCGCAGCTCGCCCAATTGCTCAAGCGTGTCTTTGTGGCCGCGCACGCTGGCGCGCAAGCCCGCCAGCAAGGCATCGCCGGTTGCCGACAGTTCGAGTTTGCGGCCAGTGCGCGCAAAGAGCGGCACGCCCAACTGGCCTTCAAGCAGTGCGATCTGGCGGCTGATGGCGGAGGCTGCGACATTGATGTGGCGCGAGGCCGCCCGGACCGAGCCAGACTCCGCCACGGCGAGAAAATGCCGGTAGCCGGTGGCGAGCAATGAATCCGCACTGTGCATCTAGGCCCTTACCAAACTCTGCAGCCGCCACAGCCTTCACGCCATGGCCAAAACTAACCTGCGAGGTGAATGACCTGCGCAGAACCCAAAGTGATTTCCTCAAGATTCTTGCCTGGCCCCTTGCGGTCAACCACCAGAAAATCCCCGCCGGGCGCGAAGACCAGCAGCGGATGATGCCAGGCGTTGCGGGCATAGTTGACGCCCTGCTTGCCACGAGCGCTGAAGGCGCGGTAGCTGGCGAAATCCTCTGGATCGCCGCAGACGACCACCAGCCATGGCCTGTCCTGCAGGGGATAAAACAACTGGCTGCCAAGCGGGTGGCGCTCCATCACGTCCAGCCTGATTGGGGCTGGCCGGGGCTGGGCTGAAATCACGCTGATATTAATACTGCCTTCTTCATCTCCGATGTCGACTTGCGCCAAATTATTGAAGCGCTCAGCAAAGCCCTGATTGATTGGGAAGCGCTCTGCCCCGCCCAATTCCACTACTTCGCCAAAGGCGGCAAAACCAGATTTGGTCAAGGGCGCGGGATGCAGCACGGCGCTCATGGCAGGGTCAATTTCATATGGCGGTTGACGTCCTTATAGAGGAGATAACGGAAGCGGCCCGGCCCGCCTGCGTAACAGGCCTGCGGGCAGAAGGCGCGCAGCCACATGAAATCGCCGGATTCAACTTCAACCCAATCCTGGTTCAGACGGTAAACCGCCTTGCCCTCCAGCACGTAAAGCCCATGCTCCATCACATGCGTTTCAGCAAAGGGGATGACGCCGCCCGGCTCGAAGTTCACAATCGTCACATGCATGTCATGGCGCATGTCGTCTGGGGATACAAAGCGCGTGGTTGACCACACGCCATTGGTGTCCGGCATGATGAAGGGGGCAACGTCCTTTTCGTTCACAACGAACGCATTGGGAAAATCAAGTCCTGGCACCAGCTCATAGGCTTTGCGGATCCAATGGAAGCGAACCGGATCGTTGGATGAATTAGCAACACGCCAGTTTGCGCCTGGTGGAATGAAGGCATAGCCGCCGGGTTGCATCACATGTGAAGTTCCCTCAACCGTGAGATTCAAAATTCCTTCGACGACAAATAGCACAGCTTCCGCACTTTTATCCGGTTCCGGATTTACACTGCCGCCGCCGGGTGAAACTTCCATGACATATTGCGAAAAGGTTTCGGCAAAACCGCTGAGCGGGCGCGCTAACACCCACGCCCGCGTTTTTTCCCAGAAGGGCAAATAGCTCGCGGTTATGTCACGCAAGGTTCCCTTTGGGATGACCGCATAACATTGCGTGAACATGGCGCGATCAGTCAGCAGCGCGGTCTGTGGTGGCAATCCGCCCGGTGGGGAATAATACATTTCAAATCCTATGTGATCAGCACGGCGCGAAAATCATTGACGTTGGTGAGCGTGGGGCCAGTGATGATCTGATCACCCAGTTTCCCGAAAAAACTGTGTCCATCATTGTTTGCGAGCATGGCCCAGGGGTCAATCGCCTTGGTCCGGGCACGAGCGAGTGTATCCGGCGTGATGAAGGCACCAGCCACTTCACGCGCACCATCAACACCATCGGTGTCGGCGGCGAGTGCTGAAATGTTTTCAGCGCCATCCAGCTTCAGCGCCAGCGCCATGAGAAATTCCACATTGCGCCCACCGATGCCGGAGCCGCGCACCGTAACTGTTGTCTCGCCACCTGAAATCAACACACAAGGGGGTGCTGCGGGCTGGCCAAAGCGCCGGACCTGCAGGGCAACGCCCGCCATGACTATGCCCACTTCACGCGCCTCACCCTCAATCGAGTCACCCAGAATAATCGGTGTGATGCCATGTTGCCGCGCCACTGCGGCGGCAGCCTCCAGCGATCGTTGCGGCGAGGCGATGAGGATTGATTCACTATTTGCAAGGTGCGGGTCACCCGGCTTTGGCGTTTCATCAACGGCCATTTCCAGATGCCGCCTGACTGCGGCTGAGACTTCGATATTATATTTGGCGATGATGGCGCGGGCTTGGGCAAAGGTTGTGGGGTCGGCAATGGTGGGGCCCGAGGCTACGGCGGCCAGATCATCGCCCGGTACATCGGAAATAATCAAACTCACCACCCGTGCCGGATAGGCGGCGGCCGCAAGCCTGCCGCCCTTGATGGCGGAAAGGTGCTTTCGAACGCAGTTCATTTCCGCAATGGGAGCACCACATTTCAGCAATGCGCGGTTCACCGCGCGCTTGCCTTCAATTGAAATGCCGTCGGCAGGCAGGCTCAAAAGTGCGGAACCGCCACCGGAAATCAGTGCAATGACCAAATCATCTGCGCTCAAGCCCGCCATCATGTCCAACATGCGTGCCGCCGCCCTGGTTCCCTCATCATCAGGTACGGGATGGGCCGCCTCAACAATCTTGATATGCAGGCACGGCACGCCGTGGCCGTAACGTGTGACAACCAATCCAGTCAGCGGCCCATTCCAGGATTGCTCTAAGGTCTGCGCCATTGCGGCGGAGGCTTTGCCCGCACCCACCACAATGGTGCGGCCCTTTGGCTTTTTTGGAAGTACCGTGGGCAGACATAGGCCCGGCATCGCCGCTGCAACCGCCGCATCAAACATCGCGCGGAGAACTATGCGAGGTTCGGCACGCATCGTCAATCAGCCTTTGACAGCTTGGCCAATTTCATGTGCGGCCATAAGTTCCAGCGCCTTCACCAGTGCTGAATGATCAAGCTTGCCGTGGCCGTTAGCGGCACAAGCGTTGAAAAGTTCTTGCGCGGTTGCCGTGTTGGGAAGTGACACACCAATCTGGCGGGCCGTGGACAAAGCAAGGTTCAAATCCTTCTGGTGCAATTCAATCCGGAATCCGGGATTGAAAGCGCGTTTCACCATGCGCTCACCATGGACTTCAAGAATGCGTGAGGCAGCAAAGCCACCCATCAATGCAGCGTGCACCTTGGCCGGATCGGCCCCGGCTTTTGAGGCAAAGAGCAAAGCCTCACCAACAGCCTCAATGGTCAGCGCGACAATTATCTGGTTGGCAACCTTGGTGGTTTGGCCATCGCCATTGCCACCCACCAAAGTGATATTCTTGCCCATTTTTTCAAACAGGGGCTTGGCGCGTTCAAACGCCGCCTCGCGCCCGCCAACCATGATGGTGAGTGTGGCAGCCTTCGCGCCGACTTCACCACCGGATACTGGTGCATCGAGATAGTCCGCACCAAGCCGGTTGATACGTGTGGCGAAATCCTTGGTGGCAATGGGTGAAATCGAACTCATGTCGATCACGAGTTTGCCTTTTGAAAGTCCTTCGGCAACACCGCCCGCAGCAAACAAAACGTTTTCGACAT
Organism: Hyphomicrobiales bacterium; assembly: GCA_043731995.1. Taxonomy (GTDB): domain Bacteria; phylum Pseudomonadota; class Alphaproteobacteria; order Rhizobiales; family Aestuariivirgaceae; genus Aestuariivirga. The sequence continues at coordinate 751 of JAYTIG010000055.1, read as the reverse complement.
CGGGCGTATCGGGCACCATGATGAAGATGACTTCTGATTTCTTTGCGACTTCCGCACCAGTTGCGCAGACAATGGCGCCGCCATCAACAATCGCTTGCGGGGCTTTGCCGCGCGTATTGATGAAGAGCGTGTGGCCCGCTGTGCTGAGATGGCTCGCCATGGGTGCGCCCATAATGCCAAGCCCGATAAAACCGATGTTCATGTGATTGCTCCGTTCAACCCAAATGTTTCATCCAACCGAGACCCGCATCCGTGCCGGATTTTGGTTTGTATTCGCAACCGATCCAGCCTTTGTATCCAAGCCCGTCAAGATGGCGGAACAGGAAGGGATAGTTGATTTCGCCAGTACCGGGCTCATTGCGGCCCGGATTGTCGGCCAACTGGATGTGGCCAATGCGCGGCAGAAGTCTTGTCATCGTTGCCGCCAATTCACCTTCCATGCGCTGCATGTGATAGATGTCATATTGCAGTTTGAGATTGTCGGTGGCCGCCGCGTCAATCATGGTGATGCCATCTGCCGATGTGTTGAGCAGGAAACCCGGAATGTCGAACCGATTAATGGGCTCGACGATCAACAAGATGCCCTCCTTCTTCAGGGCCACCGCCGCAAAAGCGAGATTGGCGGCCATGGTAGCAAAGGCTTTATCGCGCGCCACCGTCTGCGGAATGATCCCTGCGAGGCAGTTGATCATCGTGCAATCCAGCGCCTTGGCATAGTCTATGGCTTTGCCAACGCCATCTTGAAATTCGC
>JAYTIG010000054.1:0-2398 GCA_043731995.1 Hyphomicrobiales bacterium | reverse complement strand
TTGCCGCGGCAACGTCCACACGTTGAATCTCGCCAGCGATTGCCTTGGCGGCTTGCCGCCCGAGCATAGACACAGCAGCTTCATCATTGCCATGGATCAAAATGCCATTGGTGGATGACACGCGGCGCTTGAGATAAGCCTCAAACTCGTCTTCGCGCAGAACACCCATGGGATGGGGTCAACCCTTTTGCGCTGCAAGAATGGCTGCCAGGCGCAGCTTGATGTCTTGCCCCAATTCTTTGGCGGCACGCGAACGGGCATTGTCTGCCGCACTCAAATCCGACACGGGAACATTAATGACATCGAATTCCACATTGGAAAAACTGTTCCCGCTGTTGAGCGACTTCCCGGAGGTGGTGTCATACAGTTCAAAATGAGCGCTCATATTGTAGCGCCTGCGCGCGCCCAAGGTTGAGGAAAGAGCTGCAACATCGCTGGTGTGTTCCGTCACATCCAGTTTCAAGCCATAACGCTGAACTGCACCTGATCCTGAACCATCAAGAATTTCGTTGCGCAAGAGCTGGCCAGCACGTGTGTGCTGTTCAGCCACACTCAGGCCACTCAAGCTTGTAGCAATGCTGGTGCCATCGGGCCCCTTGCCATAGAGCGGGCGATAGGCGCCACAGCCCGCGAGAGCCAAACAAAGGAGTGAGATGGCGGCCGCTTTCAGCATACGATATTCACGATCCTGTCTGGCACCACGATCACCTTTTTGGCGGGCTTGCCTTCCATGGCACGCCGCACATTCTCAAGGCCCAATGCTTGCACTTCAACAGCCTTTGGATCAAGCCCCTTGGCCACCGTCATTTCATCGCGGCGTTTGCCATTCACCTGAATGGCGATGGTAACTTCATCGACGGCCACCAGTTCAGGCAGGGTCTTTGGCCAAGGTATATCCACCACAGCGGTCTTATGGCCCAGCACTTGCCAGCACTCTTCTGCCAAATGCGGCATCATGGGCGCCATGAGCAGTGTGAGAAATTCAGCGGCTCCGCGCAATGCGCCTTGCTGGCTGGAAGATTTTTGTCCATCTGCCAGCGCCGCACTCAGCGCATTGGTGAGCTTGTAGACATTGGAAATAGCCACATTGAAATTCAGGCCGTTGAGATTTTCGGTGACGGCCGCAGCAATCTGATGAGAGGTGCGGCGCAGAGGCAAACCAGCAGCACCATTGTCTGAAACAACCTTTGGCAAGGCCGCAACGTCATTCACCAAACGCCAAACACGTTGGGTGAAACGCCAGGAGGCCTCTGCACCAGCCTCTGTCCACTCCAGATCGCGCTCGGGCGGTGTGTCTGACAGCATGAACCAGCGGGCCGTGTCAGCGCCATAAGAAGCGATGATGGTATCAGGGTCCACCACATTCCTTTTGGACTTGGACATCTTTTCGATGCTGCCCATTTCCAGCTTCTCGCCACTCTGGGAGTGTATCCATTGGCCATCCTTCTGCGTGGCTTCGGCGGGCAACACCCATTCACCGGACTTACTGCGATAGGTGGCATGAGTGACCATGCCCTGGGTGAAGAGTGAGGCGAAAGGCTCCTCCACATTGGGCTGGCCAATCTTGATCATGGCGCGCGCATAAAAGCGCGAATAGAGCAGGTGGAGGATCGCATGTTCCACGCCGCCGATATATTGATCAACCGGCAGCCAGTATCTGCCAGCCGCAGGGTTCACAGGATTGGCATCATGCGGGCTGGCGAAGCGCGCATAATACCAGGATGAGTCAATGAAGGTATCGAAAGTGTCTGTTTCACGTTCGGCAGGCTGATTGCAATTCGGACAATGGGTGTGCCGCCAAGTCGGGTGATGCAGCAGCGGATTGCCCGGCTTGTCGAATTTCGCGTCGTCAGGCAGCGTCACGGGCAACTGTGATTTCGGCACCGGGACAATGCCACAAGTCTTGCAGTGAACGACAGGAATGGGGCAACCCCAATAGCGCTGGCGCGATACTCCCCAATCACGCAGACGGAAATTCACCATGCGCTTGGCGATACCCATGGCTTCCATGCGTGTGGCCATTTCGGCCTTGGCGGATTCGACGCTCATGCCATTGATGAAATCTGAATTGATCAGCTTGGCATCTTCGCCATCTTTCTCGAGATAGGGACCCTTGGAGATATCAACCGCAGCGCCATCATGTGGGCCAACTACGGGAATGATCGGCAAATTGTATTTGGTGGCAAAATCCCAGTCGCGCTGGTCATGCGCGGGGCAGCCGAAAATGGCGCCCTCGCCATAACCCATCAAGACAAAGTTGGCGGCATAGACGGGAAGTTTGCGCGTTTTGTCAAAGGGGTGCAGCGCATAGAGGCCCAGTGGATAGCCCTTCTTCTCAGCGCGCTCGATGTTTTCTTCGGAGGTGCCTAAGGCGGCCACATCTTTGCGGAAGGCCTCG
>JAYTIG010000053.1:0-6423 GCA_043731995.1 Hyphomicrobiales bacterium | reverse complement strand
CATCATTCAAGCCTTCATCGAGAAAGTTGAGCAGGCGGCCCATCCACTGCACAGGGTGGCCGATGATGGTTTGCAGCGCGGCGGGGTAACCCACGAAGCCTTCAAGCATGAGCGCGATTGTGGCGAGGGCAAGCTGGTTCATTTGACGGGCTCAGCAAGGTTCAGGATAGCGTCGATGTTCATGTGCGTTTCAAGATGGCGGGCGAGAGCATCCAATGTGTCTTCGATACTTTGTTCATAGGCATAGGACGACACCGCCGCGCCGAGTGATTTGAGGAATGTAGATCGAAAGCCATCGCTGGTGAAGCAACCATGAAGATAGGTGCCTGTGACCAAGCCATCGCGGCTGATCGCACCTTCTGGCCCGCCGGGCTTTTGTGCAAAGGGCCGCGCGCAATCAGGGCCGGTGGTGGTGCCCAGATGGATTTCATAAGCGTTGATCAACTGGCCCGAAAGCGTGTGCATGGCCTGAGTCTCAGTTGTTGTCTTTTCCGGTAAGAGTGTGGTTTCAACATCCAGCAAGCCAAGGCCTTGAACGCTAATGGCGGCGCCCTCCAAGCCCTGCGGATCATGAATAAGGCGGCCAAGCATCTGATAGCCACCACAGAGGCCGAACACGCGCCCGCCTCGGCGATGGTGGGCGGCAAGGTCAATGTCCCACCCCGCCGCACGCAGGGCGCTGAGATCAGCAATGGTGGATTTGCTGCCCGGCAAGATCACCAAGCCTGCATCGCCGGGGATGGGCTGGCCGGGGTTGAGGAAGTGAACTGACACGCCCACCTCGTGCCGCAGCGGGTCGAGGTCGTCGAAATTCGCAATGCGAGGCAGGCGTAACACACATATTTTCAAACCTTTTGAATAGCTTGTGGCCATGTTCTCCAAAGCCACTGCATCTTCGGCGGGAAGCTTGGCAGCAGCAGCGAAATGAGGGATCACACCAAGACAAGGGAGGCCAAGTCGGGTCTTGAGAAAGTCCTTCCCTTCATCAAAAAGTTGTGGATCGCCATGGAACTTATTGATCAGGAAACCTTTTATGCGCTTGGCATCGGCCCCGCCAAGAATGGCCAGCGTGCCCACCAGTGAGGCGATGACGCCACCGCGGTGTATGTCACCGACGAGAAGTGCTGGAATATCGGCTGCGGTTGCAAAGCCCATATTGGCCAAATCACCCGAACGGAGGTTGGTTTCGGCCGGACTGCCCGCACCTTCGACCAGAATGATGTCATGCGCTGTCGCCAAACGGCGGAAGCTGTCCAAAATGGCAGGCATGAATCGCGGGCGTTCTGCGAAAAACTGCCGCGCTGTCATGGTGGCGGCGAGCTTGCCCTGCACGATCACCTGCGCGCCGGTTTCATGCTCCGGCTTGAGGAGAATGGGGTTCATATGCATGCTGGGTGAAACCCGCGCAGCGCGCGCCTGAAGGGCCTGGGCGCGGCCAATCTCGCCGCCATCGCTGGTAACGGCAGCATTGTTCGACATGTTCTGCGGCTTGAAGGGTGCCACTGAAAGCCCGCGATTGGCCAACGCGCGTGTGAGTCCCGCCACAATGAGACTTTTGCCCACGTCCGAGCCTGTTCCCATGAACATGATAGCCGTGGCGCTCACTTTGGTTTCTCCGGCGGGGCCTTGCTCATTGAGGGCGCCACGCTGATGATGTGAGCATAAGAGCCCATGACATTGCCCACGCGCTGTCCAACAGGGCCGAGGTCATTACCTGCCGCGTCATGGGCGTGAAACAGCGGCTCACCGCCGCCTTGGGACTCAATGGTGGAGTAATGGAATTCATGCCCACGCAGAGGCAGTTTCCACGGCCCGCTGAGCGGTTGAAGCTGGCGATACCCTAGATGCAGCTTGCGCTCGGCGAAACTGGTGATGAGTGGGAGCAGACCCGCCATGGCGTGGCGCTGGCCTTGTGCGTCTATCAGGCCATCCCCCAAAATCATATACCCACCACACTCGCCGTAAATCAGGCCCCTGAAGGTGCGCAGGCCATCCAGAAAGCGGCCATTAGCTGCGAGCTTGCCTGCATGGAGCTCCGGATAACCGCCAGGCAGGAAGATGGCGTCAGCCATTGCCGGTGCTTCATTGGCCAGAGGTGAGAAGAAGTTCAACTGCGAACCCTGATTGTGCCAGGATTGCAGGATGTGGGGATAGGCGAAGGCAAAGGCCTCGTCGCGCGCCACGGCGATGGATTGGGCCAAAGGTGGCAGTGCCGCAGCAGAAATACCTTGCGATTCGAGGCTGGCAGCTGATTCGAGAATCTTGTCAAGATTTGTTTCACGGGAAACTCTTGAAGCGGCGCTTTCGATAAAGGCCTCAAGCTGCTGATTTTCTTGGGCCTGCACCAATCCGAGATGCCGCGAGGGCAGGGCCAGTGAGTCAAACTGGCGCAGGGCACCCAGAACGGGCATGGAAATGGCTGAAAGGGCCTCGCGCAAAATCGCTTCGTGCCTGTCGCTGGAGACGCAGTTGAGGAGCACCCCTGCTAGATTAATGCCGGGGCGGAAAGAGCGAAAGCCTTCGGCCAGCGCTGCGACGGATTGGCCCTGTTTGGCGGCACCCACGACCAACAGCACGGGCAGGCGCAAAGCCTCAGCCAGATCAGCGGTGGAGCCCTTGGCTCCTTGCGGTCCATCGAACAGTCCCATCACACCTTCGATGATCAAGAAATCCGCGCTTGACGCTTGGGCGCAGGCGAGATGACGCACTGCACTTTCGCCCATAGCCCAGTAATCGAGATTAACACAAGGCTTTCGCGTGGCGGCGGCGTGAAAGCCGGGGTCGATATAATCCGGCCCGGCCTTGGCGGAGATGAGGTTCACGCCACGGTTCTGAAGTGCGCGAAGCAAGCCAAGCGTCACCAGCGTTTTGCCACTGCCTGAATGGGGCGCGGCGATCACCAAGCCTTTAGCCAATGGGATTGGCCCTCAGCGCAGGTGCATACCAATCGAGCATCGCGCGCCAGTCCGAAGCGTGGCCCACAACCACTATGGCGGGTGTTGGCGGCTCATTCACCCTCACGAAAGCGCCAGCCTCAGCCAGCGTCGTCGAAGCCACTTGCTGTTGCGGCAGGGAGGCGTTGGAAATGATGGAGACGGGATCATCGCCCTTGCGTCCACCCTTGATCAAAACGTCGGCAATTTCACCCAGGTTTTTGACAGCCATATACATGACGATCACGGGCGAGGCCAAAGCCACGGCTTGCCAATCAACATTGACAGGCATCTTGCCCGAAGCATCATGCCCGGTGAGGAAGATCACCGAATGATTGGTGTCGCGGTGGGTGGCGGGAATGCCGGCATAGGCCAAGCCACCCACGCCCGCTGTGATGCCCGGAACGATGCGGAAGGGCACGCCTGCCTTGGCCAGCGTTTGGCTTTCTTCGCCGCCGCGGCCAAACATGAAAGGGTCTCCACCCTTCAGACGCAGCACGCGCTTGCCGGATTTGGCGAGGTCAATCAACCGTATGGAAATATCAACTTGTGTGGGCGAAGGCTTGCCACCACGCTTGCCGGCATATGCAAGTTCCGCACCGGTACGCACCCAGCGCAGAATGTCGGGGTTCACCAGCGCGTCATAGACCACCACGTCGCAATGCTGCATGGCGTGATAGCACAACAGGGACATGAGGCCCGGCGCACCTGGGCCCGCACCCACAAGCCATACCCAGCCCTGCTCAAAAACCGGGAAAGCTTCAGCATCCAGGCGCGCAAATCCCTCCAACTGGCCGGTATGCGCTTGCCAGTGCTTGGTGGATTTGGTGGTTTCACTTGCCATGTTTGTGCCTATACAATGCCATCATGCGGCAAGAGAAGCCAGAAAGAGAGTTAAAACGCGGCTGGACGACGGGTGCTTGCGCCACGGCAGCTGTGAAAGCGGCACTAACGGCTTTGCGCGGCGGCAACTTTCCAGACCCTGTAACCATCACTTTGCCCAAGGGCGAGACGCCTGCTTTTGCGCTGGCGCTTGCAGAAATGGGTGCGGGTTGGGCCCGCGCTGGCATCGTGAAGGACGCAGGCGATGATCCGGATGTAACCCATGGCGCATTGGTGATTGCCAAGGTTGTTCCCGGCGGAAAAGGCGTTCGCTTCAAGGCAGGTGAGGGTGTTGGAACCATCACCAAACCCGGCTTGCCTATTGTTGTAGGAGAGCCCGCGATCAACCCCGTGCCGCGTGCCATGATGACGCGGGAGGCGGAGGCGCTGGGCTTTGCTGATGTTGAAATTGAGATTTCCATTCCCGGTGGTGGTGCTCTGGCGGAAAAAACCTGGAACCCGCGGCTCGGCATTATCGGCGGGCTTTCGATTCTCGGCACGACAGGCGTGGTTCATCCATTTTCCTGCGCGGCTTGGATAGCCTCCATCCATCGCGGCATCGATGTGGCGCGGGCTGCGGGCCTCACACATGTGGCGGGCTGCACGGGTTCCACTTCTGAAGATGCTGTGCGCGCGCATTATCAGTTGCCACTGGAGGCGATGTTGGACATGGGCGATTTTGCGGGTGGTGTGTTGAAATATCTGCGCGCCAATCCCGTGCCGCGCGCAACCATTGGCGGGGGCTTCGGCAAGATGGTGAAGCTGGCGCAGGGTCATATGGATTTGCACTCGGGCCGCAGCCAGGTTGATTTTGAATGGCTGGCGTTGCGTGTGCCCGAGGAACTGCGTACCAAAGTGCAAAGTGCCAATACGGCGCTGGAGGTCTTGGAACTTGCAGGGCCAGAATTGGCGCAGCGCGTGGCAGCCGAAGCACTGGCACAAGCAGCACATGTGGCAAGCGCCGGGATTGAACTTGACGTGATCATCGTGGATCGCGTCGGAAAGATCATCGCCCATGCCAGTTGAGCGCATTCTCATTCTGGGTGGCACTGGACTGGCGCGCGAAGCAGCTGATGCATTGGTGATGCGTGGTGTTCACGTCGTCACATCGCTTGCGGGGGTGACAAGAAGCCCGCATCTTCCTCAAGGTGAAATCCGTGCAGGCGGTTTCGGCGGCGTTGATGGCCTCACTGCCTTTTTGCGGGCTGACACATTTGATTGCGTGGTTGATGCCACGCATCCTTTCGCGGCGCAGATGGCGGCTCATGCAGCAGTGGCCTGCACAAGGGCTGGCGTGAAATTGTTGCGGCTGGAACCAGCGCCGTGGCAGGCTCAAAAAGGCGATCAGTGGCGCAGTGTTGCTTCGGTGGCTGCGGGAGTGGAAGCCATTCCACGCGGGGCCAAAGTGGCTGTCACAGTAGGCCGCAAGGAGATCGGCGCCTTCTTCGCGCGTGCAGATCTCTCTGGCATCGCCCGGATGATTGAGCCACCTGATGTGAATGTGCCAGAGGCATGGGAACTCATGTTGGAACGCCCGCCTTTCACGCTCGCAGCCGAGATTGATTTGCTACGGGCCAACCAGGTTGAGATTCTGGTGAGCAAGAATGCGGGCGGGGCGCGCGCGGCCAAGTTGGATGCGGCAGCGGCGTTGAGCCTGCCTGTCATCATGGTTGCGCGCCCGCTCAAACCGGTGGTCGACAGTGTTGCCACGGTGCCCGAATTGCTTGGCAGGCTCGGCCTTCCCGGATAGGTTACATTTCTTACCAATTGGGGGAATCGGCTTCATGCGCAAGCTTCTCGCACTTACACTTTTCATTCTGGCCGCATTTGCATCAATGGCGGCGGCATCGACGCTGGCGGATGTGAAGGCGCGCGGCAAATTGCTGTGTGGGGTGAACCCCGGCCTGATGGGCTTTGCACTCAAAGGCGATGACGGAAACTGGTCAGGCTTTGATGTGGATTTCTGCCGCGCTGTGGCTGCGGCGGTTTTGGGAGATGCCACCAAGGTTGATTTCGTGGCCGCCGGAACCGCAGACCGTTTTGACAAATTGGCCAAAGGCGAAATTGATATTCTGGCACGCAATACTACCTGGACGATGGAACGCGAAACCAAAATGCCGCTGCGCTTTGTTGGCATTTCCTATCATGACGGCCAAGGCTTTCTGGTACCGAAATCCATTGGCGTGAACTCCGTGTTTCAACTCAGCCAGGCGGCAATCTGCTTTCTCTCAGGAACAACCACGCAAGCCAATTTGGAAGACTTGTTCAAGGAAAAGAACATGACCTTCACGCCCGTTGCCTTCAGCACCATTGATGAATTGGTGGCGGCCTTTCAGGCGACAGGCGAGGCGAAATGCGATGCTTATACCGCCGATCAATCCCAGCTTTATGCGGTGCGCTTGAAACTGGCCAAGCCTGCGAATTATGTCATCCTGCCCGAAGTGATTTCGAAAGAGCCGCTGGGCCCCGCCGTGAAGCAGGGTGATGAGCAATGGTTCAACATCACACGTTGGGTATTGTTTGCGCTGATCGATGCCGAGGAATTGGGCGTGAAGGCGGCTGATGTGGATGGATTGCTGACTTCAGCCACTCATCCAGACACGCGGCG
>JAYTIG010000052.1:0-6430 GCA_043731995.1 Hyphomicrobiales bacterium | reverse complement strand
AAGTTTGGCACAACGTCGCGCGTTGTCAACAATCAGCCACATGGCAATCTGAGGGCTAAAACGGTGACCGTGTGAAACTCTCACACTGCCCGTGGCATAGTTGCCTTCAACTTGTTGCCCAGCGCCCCACGTTCGTCATGCCAGCGAAAGCTGGCATCCCGCTTTGTCTGGTTCGGAGCGCGGCTAGCTGGGCCCTGGGCTTCGCCGGGGTGACGAAGCGAATGGGGTACGAACTGAGACCTTGAGCAAACACACAGCCCGTTCCCCGTTCCCACGTTTGTGCTTAAATTGTGCCCACCCGGAATCACACCAAGCCAGGAGCGCCCATGAACGAAGAACGGATCAACGCATTCTTTGGTGATGATCAGAACACCGGGCTCGGCACCGGCTGGTGGTCTGGCATCCTTGCTATGTTCTTCGGGGTGCTGGCGTCTGGTGGCGTGTTGACGCTGCACTTCCCGCAATATCTCAGCACGCCTGAGATGCGGATTTATTATCCGATGAATTTCATCCGCATGGGGATTGAAGCTGCCATCTGGGCCGCGATGGTGTTTGGCGTTCTCTCTGCGATCTTGCGCAAAAAGAAAGTGATGGGATTCACTGGAATGCTTCTGGCCGCCGTGGCTGCGGCGTTGGGTGGCTCAAGCGTGCCGATCAATGTGCCGCTCACCAATGGGCCGGCCATCGGCCTTGACTGGTTCCTGCTCGATTTGTTCTTGATGACGCTGATCTATGTGCCCATAGAGCGGCTGTGGCCGCAATATCCCGCGCAGGGAACCTTCCGCAAGCAGTGGACGCTTGATGTGATCTATTTCATGTCCACGCATCTGCCCATTCAGATTCTCTCATTCCTGGTGCTGCTGCCGGCAACCCAGGCCACGCATTATCTTGCTATTCCGGTTGTTGCCCAATCCATTGCCGCATTGCCGCTGATCATCCAGTTCCTGCTGGCGGTGCTGGTGGCAGATCTGTCCGAATGGGCCATTCATTTTGCCCTTCATAAGGTTCCATTCCTGTGGCGGTTCCATTCCATCCATCATTCATCCAAAGAGCTGGATTGGCTGGCCGGTTCACGCTCGCATTTCGTGGATGACACCATGGTGCGCGGTCTGATCCTGGTGCCAATGATGCTGTTCTTTTCGCAAACGGTCATCCTGATCTATCTGGTGTTCGTCACGCTGCATGCCACTTGGGCGCATTGCAATTTCCGCCCCAGCATCAAATGGCTTGAGCCTTATCTCGTGGTGCCGCGCTATCACCATTGGCATCACTCCTCACAGCAAGAGGCCATCGACAAGAATTTCGCCATTCACTTTCCGTGGATCGACCGGCTATTTGGAACCTACTACTGCCCGGAAGAGTGGCCGGAAACCTATGGGCTCGATGGCGAAGAGATTCCCAAAGGCTTCATCCGCCAAACCTATGAGCCGTTCATCAAGCGTAACAAACGGGTAAGTCGGAACGTGTCTTGATGATGCACCTTTTTTAATCGTCATTCCGGCGAATGCCGGAACCCCCGCAATGCGCTGATCACCTTTAATGGGTCCCGGCTTTCGCCGGGATGACGAAACGTGTGTCCCGATGCGTTTGCACCAATTAAAACCCCAGCGCCTTCAACGGCACATCGGGTGGAATGGTGCCCCCCTTGGGTGTTGCCTCGACAAGCCCGAGCGCCTTCATCCATTTAATGGTTTTGAAGCCGAAATCATATTCATCATCAGCATGGCTCAGCCGCAGCAGGCTGGGGTAATGATGATGGTTGTTTTGCAGGCAGGCGCTGAAAGTGGCCGTCACGGGCAGCCATTCGCCGATATTCATCGCATTGTCATGTTCATCGCCATAGCGGCGATAGCCAAACTCTCGCGTGTGAGTCCAATAGTTCTGAACCATGTTGACCCACACCGCAAAAACGCGCAGCCCAAGCCACATGACGGCGGCAAATTTCCAATCGCCCACCAGAACCCACAGCAGCGTGTAATTGAAGATTTGCGAGGCGATGATGAAGGGCACGCTTCCCGTCAGCCGGAATGTCATTGAGTTGCAAATATCGTCCTTCGCCAGATTTTCCACGCAAGCCCGGGGAAACAGGCACAGACGCAGTGTCTGCCAAAAGCCATCGCCGTCCAGTTTGTTGGGATCACCGTCGTGATCTGAATATTTGTGATGCAGGCGGTGGCGGTTCACCCAGGCCGTCGGCCCGACATAGACGCCAAACAGGTTGTTGACGATGGTGACAGCCTTGATGAACCAAGGTGTGAAATTCAGTGCCCGGTGCGCAATGCCCAGGTGCAAGACATCGGCAAGATAGACGCCAGCGAGGAACCAAAACACGGCGAGGTAAATGGCGCTGATCATCAGGCCCATCCAGGGCCCCAGCGCCGGGGGTACGAAATAAATGCAGGCCAGGCCGTAGACCAGAATGATCGCATATCCGATGAGGCTATAGATCTTCATGAATTTCAGTCCCTTGTGTGGAGATTGCGCCTCAATAGTTCATCCAGCGTACGCCGTCAAGGTGTTTTTTCCTACTGTGGAAATGACTAAATATTTCACAGATTCGGGTTTTCATCTTTGATTGACAGGTGCCGCCAGCGGTCTAGATTCGTCCATCAGCAACCGGAGACCGCCATGCGCCTCGCACTGATTCTTCTCTCCCTCGCGTTCACTGCTTCTGCCCACGCTGATGATGCAGTGCTTCAGGCCCAGGTCTTTGGCCATTCACTCGGCAAGGAGGCCGGCTATGCCTGTTTCACACGGGCTTATGACAAGGCCCATCTCGCTTCGCATCCCAAGCAAAATGTCACCTCCATCATGTTGATGCTGAAAGGCACGGTGGACACGCAAGCGCAGTATCTTGCCGGTGTTGATTTTCGTTTCCGCAAAAGCGGGAAGCATTTTCAGGCCTATGGTGATTGCCCATCAGTTTCGACCAATGACCCCAGCACCGGGTCCAATGCCCTGCATTGCGGCATTGATTGCGATGGCGGCACCATCAATGTGAATTTGAAAGACGCTGATACCATTCTGGTCAAGCTGCCGGACAGGATCAGCGTTTCTGGCAATGGCAGTGAGGATGCGCCGTCGAATGACCGCTTCGGCAGCGATGACAAGGTGTTCAAGCTCACGCGCGCACCAGTTGCCACCTGCGTGCCATTGGGCACTGAAGATGCCGACAAGGCTGCGATGAAGAAGGCCAAATGAGTTTCCTCAGCCGCCGCGGATTGGTTGCGAGCCTGCTTGCCGCCACTGGTGCCAGTGCTGCACAAGCGAGTGTCGCGCCGGGCAAGCTGCGCGTGGTCTATCACCTCGCTGATAGCGACAAGGTAAATTTTGTTTTGGGCAACATGCTAAACCACATCAAGGGTGTGGGCGGGCCTGACAAGATATCGCTGGCGCTGGTGGTGCATGGCCCTGCCCTTGGCGCTTTCAAACGCGCCGATGAGAACATCGCGGTTTCTGAGCCGGTGGCCGCGCTGCTCAAATCCGGCGTAGGCTTTCACGCCTGTGGCAACACGCTGAAGGGCATGAAGCTTACAATTGCGGATTTGCTGGAAGGATTTGCCGAAGTGCCAGAAGGCGGCGTGGTGCGGCTGGCGGCATTGCAAGCCGAAGGCTGGATCTATCTGCGGCCTTAATAGAAACGGTTGGGTTCTTGGCCCCCGATTCGAATGCAAATTCAGAAATTGTGCACAACTGAGGGCCTGCCAAAGCCGCACCATGCGGAAATCAGGCCAAATTGAGCGTTAGGAAATCCTGATAAGTGCGCGCGCAGCCTTCTTCGAGGCTGATCTTGTGCTTCCAGCCCAAGGCATGAAGTTTCTTCACATCCTGCAGCTTGCGCGGCGTGCCATCGGGCTTTGACAGATCGTGGATGAACTTGCCCTTGAATCCAATCACGCGGGCGAGGATTTCAGCCAGTTCCCTGATCTCCACATCTTCGCCGGTTCCGATATTGATGGGAGCTTCGTCAGAATAGTGCTTGGCCACATGGATCAGCGCATCGGCGCAATCATCAGCATGCATGAATTCGCGCCGCGGCTTGCCCGTGCCCCACATCACAACTTCGCCCTCACCTTTCACTTTGGCCGCGTGAATCTTGCGGAGCAGCGCAGGCAGAACGTGGCTGTTGTTGAGGTCGTAGTTGTCATTCGGCCCGTACATGTTGGTGGGCATGGCGGAGACGAAGTCCTTGCCATATTGGCGGCGCAGGGCCGCGCAATATTTCAGCCCGGCGATCTTGGCGATCGCATACCATTCATTGGTGGGCTCCAATGGCCCCGTGAGCAGTGAGTCTTCACTGATCGGCTGGGGTGCCAGTTTTGGATAAATGCAGGACGAGCCAAGGAAGACAAGCTTTTGAACACCGGTTTGGGCCGCTGCGCCGATCACGGACTGTTGGATCGCAAGGTTTTCGCCGAGAAAATCGGCAGGATAAATGCTGTTGGCCTGAATGCCGCCCACTTTGGCGGCAGCGAGATAGACCACATCCGGCTTGTTGGCCTTGAACCATTCCAGCGTCTTGCCTGCATCGCGCAAATCCAGTTCAGCACGCGTGATAGTAACAACACTCACATTTTCAGACGCAAGCCTGCGTACAATGGCTGAACCCACCAGGCCGCGGTGGCCAGCCACATAAACTTTCTTGCCTGATAAAGTGAAGGTGCTGCTCATCAATTTCTCTTTTTGAATTCGGCGCAACCTATAAAGGAATAGCAATGGAGGGAAAACCCCATTCCGGCCGCAGGCTTAATCCACTTCCCATTTGCCCGGCGCGATCACCGCTTCAGCTTCGCCCGGCCAGGGCGGCATGGTCACCGCCACGGCTTCCAATGGATCTTCCTCGCTGGTGTTGCGGAATTGGAAGACCGTGCCGACGGGGATGGAGAGCGAAAGGCCCGGATAGAGTTCCACCACCTCTTCGGCGCTTTCACTTTTGCGCCACATCTCGCCCTCGCCTGCGGTGATGAACCAGAGTTCCTCCACCGTTTTATGCTGCACGGCCTTGGCCACTTGCCCCGGCGCTAATTCGAAATGGGCCATCGAGCCGCGCGTGGCTGCTGCCAGAATGCGAACATCAGAACCATCGGGAGCAATCACATCCGGCTCTTCATTGATCGGTTTGGTCACAAAACTCATCACTTCACTCTCATGGCATCAACTGCCCGCCATTCACTTCAATCACTTGGCCCGTCACATAGCCAGAGGCTTCATCGCTGGCGAGGAAAAGGAATGTGCCTGTGCAATCATCGGCCACACCAAGGCGCTGCATGGGAATTGTCTTGGCCACAGCGGCGCGGCGCTCTGCGGTTGAGAACCGCTCGTGGAAAGCAGTGTGGATGGTTCCGGGCGAGACACAATTCACCCTGATTTTATGGTCCACCAATTCGCGCGCGATGGATTTGGAGAAGGCGGAAACAAAGCCCTTGGCCCCGGCATAAACTGATGCGCCGGGGCTTCCGCCATTGCGCGCGGCAATGGAGCTGACATTGATGATATTGCCGCCGCCCTGCTTTTTCATCACCTCGGCGGCAAGCTGGCAACACGCGATGAGTTGGCGCACGTTGAGATCAAAAACGCGCATGATGTGATCATCCGTAAGGTCAGCCAGTTCCACCCGTGCCACCAGGCTGCCTGCGTTGTTGACGAGAACGTCGATGCGGCCGAATTGCGTTAGCGCTGCATCGATCATCCGTTGCGGCGCGCCGGGCACGGTCAAATCCAATTGCAGTGGCGTGATGCCGAGGTTTTTGGCCTCCGTCAATTCAGGCCCGCCTGCGTGATATTGGGCCAGCACTTTGGCGCCCGCCCTGGCAAAGCCAATCGAGGCGGCCCCACCAATTCCGGTGATGCCACCAGTCACCACCACAACCTTGTCTTTCAAATCTGAAAACATCCGCGCAGTATAAGCTCAATTCACGGCGCGGCGGAAGCCGCCAAAGATGCAACCCTGGCTGCGGCACAATTCATCTTGCCAGCGAGGCCGATTAGCGCAAGCATCCCCTCAAGCAGAGCCGCCTTGAGCGTGGTTCATCGCCCAAGAATGCGGCCCTGAAATGCAAAAGTGATTTCAAGGGAGAAGCATCATGGCAACATCACAAGGCAGAAGTCCAAAGGGCCCCCGGTGCGTGGCGCTGGTCGGTCCGTATCAAAGTGGCAAGACCACGCTTCTCGAATCCATCCTGCACCGTTGCGGTGCCATCCCCCGACAAGGCAAACTGTCAGACAAAAACACCATTGGTGATGCTTCGCCTGAAGCCCGCAGCCATGGCATGGGCACAGAACTCAATGTGGCCACGGCGCAATTCATGGGTGAGAGCTTCACCTTCGTGGATTGCCCCGGTTCCATCGAATTTTCGCAAGATGCCAATGATGCCCTGCCCGGCTGTGACGCGGCCATTGTGGTTTGCGAAGCAGACGAAAAAAAAGGCCC
>JAYTIG010000051.1:0-6430 GCA_043731995.1 Hyphomicrobiales bacterium | reverse complement strand
CGTTGATTCATCAGCCCATGCAAATCACGAAACTGCCGTGAGAGGCCATGTTCCGGCACCAGCCCCAAGCCAATCTCATTTGACACGATGACAACCTTGTTCGACATGCGCTGGAGTTGTTGAATCAGCGCGTCGATCTCGGATTCCACATGGCGTTCGGCCATCACCAGATTGGTGAGCCACAACGTCAAACAATCCAACAGCACATCGCCCTTGGCGGCGCGCAAGGCCGATACCAGATCGAGCGGCGCTTCCTGCGTTGTCCAAGCCGCACCCCTGCCATCGCGGTGTTTGGCAATGCGCGCTTTCATTTCCTCATCAAAAGCCTGCGCCGTGGCGATATAGTTGCGTGGTGCGTGACACAGGCCTTCGGCAAAGCGGCTCTTGCCACTGCGTGCGCCACCGAGAACGAGTGTAACACTCATGGCTGCCCGTCCGCTCTCAGCGGAGGCACACGCGCAATGAAATGCCCACGCATTTTCTGCGGCCATTGCTTGAAGGGCACAAGTCCATCCCCCGTTGCACCATGGAGGTCAAACCATTGCAGGATCGCTTCGGCCTGTTCCTCATCTGGCGTGTTGCCGCCTGTGATATAGGAAAACCGCGCCTCATCCTGGATCACTACACTGCAGGGCCTCGTGCAATTCCATAGGCATTCCTGCTTGGCCAATACAACATCATCGCGCCCGGCCTTGGCCAACACCTGTTCCATCGCGGCAAACATCATCTCGCCGCCCGTGCGGCCATCGGGTGCCAATTTGCTCTCAACCGAAAACTTGCATGTGGAACAGATAACCAACCGGCGCATAGGGGGTGGACAGGCCTTTCCTGAATGTTAACGTGCCAAGGCTTAGCCTAATAAAAAACCAAGGCAACACATGAATTTCAGCCGCATTTCCTTCCTGGCTTCCGATGCACCAGCCGCCAAGCGTGGGCTGAAGGCACTGGCCAAGCGCTATGGCAATGTATCACCAGAAACGGCTGATGTGGTGGTGGCGCTGGGTGGCGATGGCTTGATGTTGCAGGCCCTCCATGGCTGCATGAAATCCGGCCTGCCGGTTTACGGCATGAACCGTGGCTCGGTTGGCTTTCTGATGAATAACTTCAGGGAAGCCGAATTGCCTGAACGTCTTTCCGTGGCCGAACAATCATGGATCCGCCCCTTGCGCATGACGGCAAGAACCCATGATGGCAAAAAGCATGAACGGCTGGCCTTCAACGAAGTGTCATTCTTGCGCCAGCGTTCGCAAGCCGCAAAGCTCAAGATCACCATAGATGGCCGCACCCGGCTGGATGAAATGATTTGCGATGGCATGATGGTGGCAACACCCGTTGGCTCCACCGCCTATAATCTCTCAGCCCACGGCCCCATTTTGCCTGTGGGCTCGCCCCTGCTGGCGCTGACCCCCATCAGCGTCTATCGCCCACGCCGCTGGCGCGGCGCAATCCTGCCCAATGCCGCCAAGATCCGTGTGGACATTCTGGAAAGTGATAAGCGCCCCGTGGCTGCCGTGGCTGATCACGACGAAGTGCGCCATGTATCCAGCGTTGAAATTGCCGAAGACAAAAAACGCGGCGTGAAAATGCTTTTTGATGCCGGCCACAGCCTCGCCGAGCGTGTGTTGAACGAGCAGTTCAAGTTCTAACTGCGCGCCACTTTCTCCGCGAGATCGTTGTTGATCAACATGGCCAGCGCCAACCGCAAGGCCTCATCGCGGGCCAGCACGCGGTTGAGCTCAGCATGCTTCCAACTGACATAGTGCCCCGGTGGCAAGAGTTGGACGGTGGCCGTCGCTGGCATTTCGCGCAGATAAGCCAATTCACCGATGAAGGCAGCAGGCTCAACCTTGATTTCGCGGCCGGATTTCTGGATGCTCAAATTGCCCTCAAGAACATAGTGGATTTCTTCCGGCATCTGCCCCTCGCGCGTCAACAACACAGGTTCAGCCGTTCGCACCCATGTGCCAGCCTTCATCAACTTGCGGAATTGTTCAGGCGAAAGCCCGCGCAAATTGCGAAACAGATTAAGCTCATCATCACTCATCGCCGTGGCTTGCCCCTCACGCCACAAGCGCCACCCCATCACTCCATTAATGGCAATTCCCAGTGTTGCACCAATGACCACCGGCCCCCTCCCAAGTGCTAATCCATAGGCCAGAATGGCGGTCAGCCCGGCTAGAGCCAGGCAGCGGAATTGCAGCTGGTTTTGTACTAGATGGGAAGCCAGCAGCAGCAAGGCCCCCGTGTACAACAGAACAGATGAATCAAACCAGGTTGCGGCCATCGCACACTCCCTAGCGTGCCAGCTTCGCAGAACCAGGGACTTCCGGCAACAACTGGCTGCCTTAGGCAGCGCGGACGAGATCGGCCTTCAACTGCCGGGCCACCTTGCGGATTTTCATCTCGCCATAACGGCCGAGATATTCAATCTGCTTTGCGCGCTCATTCGATGTCAACATATCATAGCGCGTCATCAAGGCCTCAAGGATGCGTCCGCCGAATTCCACGGCATTGAGGTCTATGCCCTCCTCGCGCATGTCAATCACCACATCGCAAGCTGCGCGCAAGATGCCGAAACAGGCCTGCGGCAGGCCCGAACGCCGAAACAGCGATTTAAGTTGGGTTGGTGCTGCGGCATACATCAGTTCGGCGGTGCGCGGTTGGGAATTGCCTGTGAGATGGGCAAGTGCTGATTCAACCACACTCATCTGCCCCGTGGCAGCGGCGCGAACCACAAGCGCTGGTGTCAGCATGTTCTTTGCGGCCATAAAGGCGGTGGCCCTGGCACGTTCTGCCGGGCTGGCTTCGATCAACACTTGCATGAGGGCATTATCTTCAGCCTCGGCGCAAAGCTCGGATGCGTCATTGGCGGCAATCCAGCCCTTTTCCGCCATCAACTGGCGCATGCGGCTTGCCGTACGCCGCGCCTGAATGATGCGGATATCAAGCGGCAGATCAGGCTTGGCCAACAAAAGTTCAACCATCTCTCGCGATCCACCAAAGCGCAGGTAAAGCGCATGGCAATCATTGGGTTCCAACACGACAGAACTGTTGTCACACAGCGCCAGCGCGGCAGGCAAGCTTCCGGCACGAATGATATAGTCGGCCACTTCGGCCATGATATCGGGCCGCTCCGCAATCACCTTGGCGCGTGCCTCATCGCCCACTTTCAAAATGGCAATAAAATGGGAGGCTTGCAGCGACTGTGTCTTGGCCAGGAAAGGCAACGCAATGGTGTCATCATCCGCCATGATGGAAAAGGCCACATCCACATCAAGATTGGCGGCCCCGGCCAATTCCTCTGCAATGATCAGGCGCACACGCTCAGAAGGATCGACCGTCAGTTTGATCAGAATGGGCTGTACTTGCTGGATTTCAATTTCGGGCGATGCGTTGTCACAAACCAAGGCTGCCAGCTGGCGGGCAAGCGTGGCGCGGGCGTCTTCATCGCCCACGGCGAGAACACCTTCGAAAACCGAAACATCAAGGCCAGCGCTTAAAGTTTCACGCATCTCCACACCCACTCAAAACTTAGCTGCGCCGAGACTATCCGCCAAAGGCTTAACAATGCGTTCACCATGCAGGCTAAGGAATGTTAACGTGAGGGCGCTTTCCAAAATGCCAAGGGCCGCAATGCTGCGGCCCACCATGACATTCCAAGTCACATTCAATGTTTGAGCAGGCCAGCTTGCTCCAGCTTGAACGACAGCAGCCTTCCGTCAAACGGCTTCACCAGGAATTCAGCGGCACCTTCGATGATGGATTGCCCCATGGAAGCCATATCGGGCGCCTCGGAATAGAGGATCACCACAGGCATTTTCCTGCCCTTGGCCTGCCGCCGCACACGCCGCAGGAATTCATCCACCTCGGGCCGCGCCGTTGCATCCATCAACACCACTTCAGGCTGCTTCTCGTCGCAATAACGGATGCCTTCTGCGGCCCCCGCGCGTTCAACACAGTCCATGCCAAAGCCGCGGACCAAATCTCCGATCCGGCTGCGTTCTGCGGCATTTCCATCAATCAACAAACAGGACACCATGGCTCCATTCACTTTCCACCGCTGCTTCAACTTGCAACGTGTGCGAGTCCTGACTCCGATTGGTTAATGAGGCATTAAACAGTTTTTCCACACGTTGCCTGTGGATAACTTGCTGATTTGAATCAAAGAATTAGGTCTATGAGCAGCCCACTTATCCACAAGTGGCGCAATTGACCGTTTTGCCCAATTCCAGGCACCTTGCCTGCGACTCGGGCGAGTCTCGTTCTCCGCCCGTGACCGCCCCTTCAATTGGGACGGCGCATCCGCCAAATCGACTCGACGGTGGCATACTCGGCATATCCGAGCCGCGCGATGGGCTTCATCGCCGCCACATCCACTCTTCCGTCCTTAATGTAGGCATCATCAATGTGCACGCCCAGCACCTTGCCAATCACCAACCAATTGCGAGCCTGGCCGTCATCATCTGGCAACGGCACCGTCTGGAAATGCTTGCATTCCAGCGCCACCGGGCTTTTGGCCACGCGCGGCGGCTTCACCAGCCTGCTGGCCGCTTTTTCCAATCCGGCAAGAACAAACTCATCTACCTGCTGGTTGGTGGAGCTGGAATTCATTGCCTCACGCAAATCATATGTGGCCAGGTTCACCACAAACTCACCTGTTGCCTCAGCATTGTGCAGGCTGTCTTTGTGTCCGCCTGTGCCAAAGGCAACATAGTATGGCCTCTCGGAAAAGGCGTTGTAGAAGCTATAGGGCGCCAAATTGGCAACACCCTCTGGCGACAAGGTTGATATCCAGCCAATCGGGCGCGGCACCACGACTGACTTGAATGGGTCCAGCACCAGGCCGGAACCCAGCTTGGTCTCATAGAACATCAGCCAAGGCCCCTGAGCAGCGCAGGCAACCCCGCCACGCTGTCGATCACATGGTCGGCCAGATGGGCAATGTCTTCATGCCGGGCATTGCCGGAAAGAACCCCAATGGCCAGCCCCGCCTTGCCGGCACGCGCCTCGTCCATGTCATGGCTGTTGTCGCCCACCATGGCCACCTCAGAAGCCTGCAAACCGGTCAACTCCGCAAAGCGGGCGATCATCTGGCCAGATGGCTTGGGAACAGCAACGCTATCAGCGCCAATCATCACATCAAAATAGTGGTGCACATCAAGATGAGTCATGTGGGCACGGCCAGAGGCTTCCGAGTCATTGGTGCCGAGGCCCAGAACCAGCCCCATGGCATGCAACTCATCAAATACCTGATCGAGTTTCATCAAGGGCTTCACATATTTCTTGGCCTGGGGCGCAATGGTGTTGTTGATGTAATGCACGCGCTCGGATTGCTGGTCGGCATTCAGCTCCGGCCACCATACCGAAACCAATTCCTTGGTTGTGCCTGCAGCCAACACGCTGCCGGCGCGGAAACTCTTGCTCTCAACATCATAGCCTGCGCGCGTGAGCAGAACATTGGCACCCGTTTCATCAAGCCCATAGTGGGTTTTGAACATGTCATAATAGAGCGGAATCCAGGTCCCGTTCACTTCAATCAATGTTCCGTCTTTATCAAAAAGAATGCCCTTGATGGCCATCTCTCAGCTCCAATAGGTCACGAGTTTGGAAACCTCAGGCCGTGGCCTGTCTTCCAACTGAACCGACGTGTGGCCGATATAGATGAGGCCCGCAAGCTTTTCATCTGCGGCCACACCCGTGGCTTTCAGTGCCATGGCATCATAGGCCACCCAATCCGTCATCCATTGTGCGTCAAAACCCAGCGCCTGCGCCGCCAGAACCAGATTGAAACACACCGCAGCGGATGAAAGCTGTTGCTCCCAGATTGGAATTTTGGGATGGATCGAAGCGGTAGAAACCACGCCCACCACAAGAGGCGCACGGTTGAACAAGTTGGCCACAAAGTCGAGGCTTTCAGCGCCATGGGATGGATTCAACGCGGCCCAGCGTGCCTTGAAGGCCTCACCAACCCGCCCCCTCGCCTCGCCCTGGAAAATGATGAAGCGCCACGGGGCCAGCTTGCCATGGTCCGGCACGCGCGTCGCCAGGGCTAGCATCTCGTTAAGTTCGGCCTTGCTGGGGCCCGGCCCAACCATGGCCTTGGCGGAGGCTGACTTGCGGGTCTTGAGGAAGGAATGCAGCGATGTGCGGTCATTGAGGTGGGTCATGGCCGCAGCACATTGGCGGCTCAGCCGTTCAATTTCAATCGCTGCAATTTGAATGTCTGCAATGTGCGCAATTCTATTAACCACTGATTAAGCATTCCATTGCCGCCCGGCCCCGGCCATGCTTCAACACTCTGGCCAGCCGAAGAGCTGGGGGAGAGTTATTTACGGGGAACACAGCGATGGGCGCCAGCACCCGTCCAACGCAACAGCGCCGTCAGGTGGAGGTCACCCTCCTTTCAAGCCTGATGGCGCTTTTCTTTTTG
>JAYTIG010000050.1:0-6432 GCA_043731995.1 Hyphomicrobiales bacterium | reverse complement strand
GGGAAGTGTGGCGCGCATTGTTGTGCCGCCGCGGCTTGATGCGCACCGGCTGATCGAAGAATTCATGATTCAGGCCAATGTGGCTGCGGCCGAAGAATTGGAACAACGCAAGAGCCCCCTGCTCTACCGCGTGCATGAAAGCCCCACACAAGAAAAGTTGAAATCACTCTCACAATTCCTCAAGACTCTGAACCGGGAGTTGCCACTGGGCCAGGTGATCAAGCCTTCGCATTTCAACAGGCTGTTGCACTCGGTGAAGGGCGAAGACTTTGAACGCCTCGTGCATGATGTGGTGTTGCGCACGCAGGCTCAGGCCACCTATGCATCGCAAAATGCCGGGCACTTTGGTTTGGCGCTGCGGCGCTATGCCCATTTCACGTCGCCCATCCGGCGCTATGCCGACTTGATTGTGCACCGCGCGCTGATTTCCGCGCTGAACTTTGGCAAAGATGGCCTCTCAAAGGAAGATGAAGCAGGGCTCGATGAAACCGCCGATATGATCTCGGTAGCCGAACGCCGCGCCATGCTGGCTGAGCGCGAGACGACTGACAGGCTTATAGCCTCTTATCTGGAACCGCAAACGGGTGCCATTTTCAATGGCCGCATTTCAGGTGTTGTGGGTGCTGGGCTTTTTGTCAGTTTGGATGAAAGCGGTGCGGATGGTTTTGTGCCTGTCTCTACGCTGGGCACGGACTATTTCGTATTCGACGAAGTGCGCCATGCCCTTTCGGCGACGCGTTCGGGCGAAACCTTTCAACTTGGCGACCGGGTGAAAGTGAAATTGATTGAAGTTGCCCCCGTGCGGGGTGGCTTGCGTTTTGAAATGGTATCGGATGGCAGGCCGGGAAAGCCGCCTCCGGGAAGGAAGCAATGGAAGAAGGGCAAGAAGCGCTGAAGCGCCCGGTTTGGCGCTCGATCTGGCGTGGATTTCGCATGCGTTGCCCATCTTGCGGCAAGGGGCGGATATTTTCCAGTTTTCTGAAAGTTGCCGATCGCTGCCCTGTGTGTGATGAAGATCTGTCGCACCAACGGGCCGATGATGCGCCACCTTATTTCACCATCATCATTGTTGGCCACATCATCATTCCCCTCATGTGGGCCGGTGAAAAATTTCTGGCGCCACCCATTGGCTTGCAAATTGCTTTCTGGCTGCCCCTAATTGCCGGCATCACGCTGTGGCTGCTGCCACGGGTGAAAGGTGCCATCGTGGGGTTGCAATGGGGTGCAGGCATGCATGGCTTTGGCGGGGCTGAACGGCCCCTGGTTGACCGCCATACCCACTGGCAAAGCAAGGATGCGCCCAAACCTTGACTTTGGGCCGGGATTCGGCTCAATGCACCCCAAATTGGAGTTTTGAAATGGCCAAAGGCAATGTGATCAAGATCAAGTTGGCGTCTACTGAGGACACCGGCTATTTTTATGTGACGAAGAAGAATTCGCGCACCAAGACGGACAAGCTTTCGTTCCGCAAGTACGACCCGGTTGCGCGCAAGCATGTGGAATTCAAGGAAACCAAGATCAAGTAAGATCGGTTGTTATCGAAGTTCTAAAAGCGCCGTTTTCACGGCGCTTTTTTATTTGCAGAGGTGGGAAAATGAAGTGCCGACCCGGGCTTTGCAGAACGAGGAGGCCACTCGATCAGACCCGGGCCGGCTTAGCCTCGAAATCAGGAGATGCGGCGGGCCTGACCTCAAGGCATTCGCAAATGCTGGGGCAAGGTGGCTGCCCCGAAAACTCCAACCAAAACGGGGGACGGTGCGCTGGTGCTGAAGCAGTGCACCGTCCCGTTGGAGATTGTCCGGGTTCTGGAGAGTGACGTGCCGGACACGTTTGAATTTGATGAACAGAATATGGCTGAGCGAGCCAGCGGTTGCCAGTTAATCCTATGGTAAACAATGGTGAATCGAAATTAAGGATGAAGCGTTAGGGTAAATGCGCGCAAGTTTTAGTGATTGCGCGCCCTGCCCGCTCAGTCTTCTGCGGAAGGTTCCACAGGCGCTCCATCCGTTGCGGCACTGCCCTCTTCTGGCATGTGCATTTCAAGCGGCATTTGCTCAGTGCCATCAAGCGGTTCTTCTTCCGCTGTCAGCTCATCGGTAAGTCTTGGCATGGGCACGTCAAAGCCGGGTGGCACACTGGAATCCAGAAGACCTGCGGCTTTCAGTTCCTGCAGGCCAGGAAGATCGGTCAATTCATTGAGACCAAAATGGCTGAGGAAATTTTCGGTGGTGCCATAAGTCACAGGGCGACCCGGCGTCTTGCGGCGGCCGCGCATTTTCACCCAGCCGATTTCCAGCAGGTTGTCCAAGGTGCCTTTTGAAATGGCCACGCCGCGTATATCTTCAATTTCCGCACGGGTAACGGGTTGATGATAGGCAACGATAGCCAGTGTTTCCAACGCGGCCTTGCTGAGCTTTTTCTGCTGAAGCTTTTCCTTGCGCAGAATGGAGCCCAAGTCTGGCGCAGTGCGCAACGCATATTTTCCAGCCACCTGGACGATGTTCACGCCACGATTGGCGTAGTTCTCGGCCAAGTCGGCCAAGAGGGTTTCCACATCGGCGCCCTTGGGCAGAAATTCTGCAAAGGCCGTGATGGCCAATGGCTGCGAGGCAGCAAACAGCATGGCTTCGATGATACGCAAGCTTTCGGCGCGGTCTGCCATTGGGTGCATTGCGACCACCGAATCCGCGCCCTCGTCATCAGCAAGTGCTTCTGGAGCAGAATCCATTTCGCTTTGTTCCATATCGTCCTGAGGCATGTCTTCGAGGATTGCGGGCCTGGCGTTCATACTGCACTGTCCTGAATATCTGAAACTGAATTGCGGCGGCGAAGATAGATGGGGCGGAAAGCCTCTTCCTGTCTCAGCTCAATGCGGCCGTCACGGGCCAATTCAAGGCTGGCCGTGAAGCTTGAGGCGCGTACCGAGCGGCGGGTTTCCTTGGTGGCAAGAAAGCGCTCCAACCAATGGTCAAACGTGCCCCAATCGTCCATGGCACCCACCATGCGTTCAATGGCGTCGCGCGCTTCCTTGATGGACCAAGTGAGCTGGCGCTTCACGGTGTACGTTTGGCGCACCACTTTTTTCTGCCGGCGCTCGGCATAGGCTTTGAGAAGGTCAATGAGGTTGTCGCCATATTCACGCGTCACTTCAATAACTAGTGGCTGGGCCTCGCCGCGCGCAAAGACATGCTGGCCGAGATGTGGACGGTTCATCAGGCCTTCAGAGGCCTGACGCATGGCAGCAAGGCGCTGCAGGCGGAAGGCCAGGCGGGCCGCCATGTCTTGAGGTGCGGCTCCTTCGGTGCCCGGCGGCTGCGGGATCAGCAGGCGCGATTTGAGATAGGCAAGCCAGGCCGCCATGACCAGATAATCGGCCGCCACGTCAATGCGCATCACCTTGGCGCGCTCAATGAAAGCCAGATATTGATCTGCCAGCGCGAGGATTGAAACTTGCGCCAAATCGACCTTATGTGTGCGCGCCAATTCGAGCAGCAAATCCAGCGGACCTTCAAAGCCGCCGACATCGACAATCAACTCATCATTGAGAGCGGTTTCGCTCACGCGCAATGCACCCTCGCCATCTGGCCAAGATGTTTGTGCCTGATCTGTTGGCTCTGAATGCGCCACTCACAATGCTCCAATTATCAACTGGCGCCTTTCTCGCAGAAAGGCCGCGCCGATTCGAGAGTTTAGGCGGCTTTATCCCCAGAATCAGCAGGCAAATTCCTGAGCGGAAATAGCCAAATTCAAATCTGCATCACGGCTTCAACATCGCTCAGCGCTTGCTTCTCATCAAAAGGCAGGGGCTTGCGGCGCATTTTCAAGGCCGACTTGGCGCGCCTTGCCGCCTTGACTGACAAGGGTTGGGCGTGTTCGGCAACTTCGCGCATTTCATCAATCAGGCCATTGCAGTGGAGAAGAATGTCACAGCCCGCGTCATAAGCCATTTGGGCCTTCTCGGCCAAAGTTCCGCGCAAGGCTTTCATCGAGAGATCATCAGTCAACAGCAAGCCGCTGAACCCGATCACACGGCGGATGGCATGGCGCACCACTTTGCGTGACAGTGTCGCGGGAAGTTCTGGGTCTATTGCCTGGTAAACCACATGGGCTGTCATGGCCATGGGACAATCCGCAAAGCCGGTGAAAGGCACGAAATCCAGCGTCTCCAGTTCCAATCTGCTGGCCGACACCACAGGCAGTTCCAGGTGGCTATCCACCATGGCACGGCCATGGCCTGGGATATGCTTCATGACGGGCAAAATTCCGCCTTCCATCAATCCTGCAACATGTGAGCGTGCCAAGACCATCACCCGTTCGGGCCGTGTGTCATAGGCACGGTTGCCAATAACATCATGCGTGCCCTGCTGCGGCACATCCAGCACTGGAAGGCAGCTTGATGTGAAGCCAAGGTCATATAATTCTTGCGCCATCAGGCGGCCAGCATTGCGTGCCGTGCGCAGCGCCAGGGCCGGATTGATTTGGTAAAGATTGCCGAATTTTCGGGCTTCAGGATATTTGCGCCACACAGGCGGCGCCAGTCGCTGTACCCGGCCGCCTTCCTGATCCACGAACACGGGCGCATCGTGGCGACCTACGGCGGCGCGGAAAGAAGCGATCAGAGATTTGATTTGTTCAGGTGATTCGCAATTGCGTTTGAATAGAATGAAACCCCACGGATTGGATTTCGAAAACAGCTGAATTTCGTCAGGTGTAAGAGACGTTCCGGCACAACCAGTGATTAAAGCGCAGATTTTCAATTTTTCTATAGCCCCCGCCAAGATTCTGATCGTGCGTATCGTATCTCATTGACGGCCTACCTTGCAATCACGTTCGCCAGCTGAAATCAGAGCCGAACACACGCTTGAGGCGGCATCGCTACTGGCCATTGGCCCTAAATTAAGGCGATAACGTGTTGATCCGGCAATGGTTCCTGCGTCAATGATAGGGGCATAACGGGTGATAATTGCGCCGTGCTTGGCGCCCAGCCGGGCATATTCGGCCTGGGCCTCAGCTTTGGAATTAAAGGAAGCAAGTTGAATCACATATGCAGGGGCTGGTGATGGTGCGGAAGGGGTTAGAAGCGGCTTTGCAGTTGCAACCTTCAATGGGCTAGATGGTGAGGCCGCTACAACCGGCGCATCCCCATACAAGCCGCCACCGGTGCTGGTGGCAGAAGCACTTGGGGCTGGCGCAACTGACGCCGAGGAGACGGCGGTGGAGGCGCCACCTGAAAGTGCCGGGTTGGCAGGTGGCACAAGAACAACAGGCTTTGCGCCCAGATTCTTTGGCGTCGAATTGCCCAAGACCAGTTTCTTCATGGGGTCAGAAGACTTGGGTTTTGTTACTGCAGTCTTTTCAGCCACTGCAGGTTTGACTGGAGCGGCACCAACTTCTTCTTTTGGAGCGGCAGGTTCAGGGGCTTTGGTTGCGCCTGGCACTGGCGGCGCTGGCGCTTCCGCTGCTGAAACCGCCGGCGTGGAAGAAACGGGCGAGATGGCAAGTGGTGCTGGTGACTGACTGGAGTCTCCAGTTGCCCCAGAAGAATTTGCCGCCGAAGCTGGTTCGGCGGCTGGAGTTATGTTGGCCATGTCTGTCTTGCCGTCAGGAGACAAAGCCCCTTGCTGCCCAGTTCCTCCACCAGGCGGTGGCGGCAAAGGCAAAGGCGTTCCATCGCCGCCGCCCGTTGCTGGTTGAGCGGCACCATTCTGCGCAGGTTGGGCCGAACCGCTGCCCGCCGGAGGTGTGGGGGCTTCCTCATTGGTCTTCATGGGGGCGCCAGCAACCTCATGGTCACCTTCAATGCGATCATAGATCTGCTTTTTCCCGGCTGGGTCAGAACCCGCGGCATTGCTGTCCGACGTTATCTTGGTGGCACCTGCCGGTGCAGAGACGACTGGAACAGTACCACCATTGGCTGCCGTCTTTCCATTCTTCACGAAATGTGAGTAGCCATAGATCACACCAATTGCCACCAGCACGCCGAGCAGCAACAAGCCCAAAATCATGCCAAGCCCACGCGAACGCGGCAACTCATCTTCATAGGCAAGCTCGTCGCGGTAGGCTTGCTGATATTCATTGGCAGTGGCGCGGCGCGGCGAGCGTGTTTGGGGTGCTTCAAAAACATCATCGCCATCGGCATCGGAACCAAAGGAAGGGTCCATGGGCATTTGCGGTGTCCCAAGCAGCGGACCGCGCGGTGTGGCCAATCGTTGACGCTCACCAGCCAACGGTGTGCGTGACTGTGGATTGGAGAGTCGCGGATTGGGCACTTGTGACTGCGCGGAAAAACTTGGGCGTGGGGAAGTGTTGAAACCTTGCGGTGGCACATAGCCAGTCGCCGGGTCAATCGGCCGGTATTGCGGTGGCTGCTGCCCAAAAGGCTGATTGCCATAGGGCGGCTGATATTGCGGCTGATACGCAGGCGGTGGCGTA
>JAYTIG010000049.1:0-2411 GCA_043731995.1 Hyphomicrobiales bacterium | reverse complement strand
CGGGCTTCAACACCACCGTGTTACCCGCAGCGAGCGCGGGTGCAATTTTCCAGGCGAGCATGAGCAGCGGAAAATTCCATGGGATGATTTGGCCGCAGACGCCTACCGGCCCGTAGCCCTTGAATTCTGTTTCGGCGAGTTGGGCCCAACCCGCGTGATGATAGAAATGGCGGGCAACCAGTGGGATGTCGATATCGCGGCTCTCGCGGATGGTCTTACCATTATCCATGGTTTCGAGAACAGAGAGAAAGCGTTCGCGCTTTTGAATGTGGCGGGCGAGTGCATAGAGATGTTTGGCGCGTTCAAAACCTGAAAGCCTGCTCCAGCTTTTGAAAGCCTTGGCAGCAGCTTCAACCGCCTTCTGCACATCTTCTGGCAACCCATTGGCAACACTAGCTATTTTCTCACTCGTTGCAGGGTTGAAAACATCCAGCTTCGGGGCCTTGGAAGCCACGAAACTTCCACCGATGAAATGGCCGAAACCCTTTGCATGCAGGGCCAGCCAATCCTTCACATGCGTGTTGGATTCCGGCGACGGGCCATAGTCCATGGTGTTCAGAACTTCGGTGATGGTCGGCATGGCTTGCCCTTATGCAACAGGATGGTGAGAGAGGGCCGCGTAACGGCCGGTGAGATGGTGTTCAAGCTGGCGCTCGATATCGGACAGCATTGAGGATGCGCCAATGCGGAAGAGATCAGGCTCCAGCCAGCGGCGGCCCATTTCCTCTTTCATCAGGATCAACCAGTTCATTGCATCCTTGGCCGTCTTCAATCCGCCCGCAGGCTTGAAGCCAATGTTGAAGCCAGTGTGCTCACGGTAATCCCTCAGTGCACGGAGCATTGTGAGCGAGACGGGCAGTGTGGCATTCACATCTTCCTTGCCCGTCGATGTCTTGATGAAATCAGAACCCGCCTGCATGGCCACCATAGAGGCCTTGTAAACATTGCGCAGTGTCTTGAGATCACCCGTCGCCAAAATGGCTTTCATGTGTGCGGCTCCGCAGGCTTCGCGCATGGCGGCCACCTCATCGTAAAGCGATGCCCACTCCTGCCGCAGAACTTGTGCGCGGTGGATGACGATATCGATCTCGCCCGCGCCCTCTTCCACCGCATATTTGATTTCCGCGAGCCGCATTGACAAGGGCGTGAGGCCCGCCGGAAATCCCGTGGCCACGGACGCCACTGGAATGCCCGACCCCCGCAGCGCCTTCACGGCATAAGTCACCATGGAGGGATAAACACACACCGCGCCCACGTGTGGCATTTCAGAAAGGCCCAAGCCTTCTACAATATCATCGCGCAGTGGCTGGCGCGCCTTGGCACAGAGGCGCGAAACCCGGCCCGGCGTGTCATCGCCCGCAAGCGTGGTGAGATCGATGCATTGCAGGGCCTTGACCAGCCAGGCGGCCTGATATTCCTTCTTTACACTGCGGCGGGTGCTGAGCGAGGCCGCACGGCGTTCGGCCGCCGAGGTGTTGACCTGATGATTTTCAAACCACTCCACCTGCAGCGCCGTTCCGGCATTGCGTGGGAATGAGTTGTGGCCAAGGCCCTTTGGCGCGGCCTGCTGTTGCAACATGGGAGAGCTCCGAGTGTGGCACAAGACTCGACGATTTTGACCAGATAGTCAACTCTCGTAAAGCTGCGCTGCTGGGGGCCTTATTGGAACTCGTAGCGATAGCCTGCCGTGGCGAGCACATCCAGCGAAGGTGAGCTTTGCCCGTTGGTCACGGTGTTTTGGTAGCGCGCGCCAAGTTCGGACTCGATGCTCCAGTTCTGGTTGATGCGGTAACTGGCACTCAGGCTGGGCATCACCAGATATTGAACCTGGTCACTGATCGAAGAGTTGCGCAGGCTGACGCGGAAACGTGGACCAATGCGCAGCTTCTCATTGATCGGGAGGCGGTAATAGGCATCGGCCATATAAGTTGTGGCGGATGAACTCCGCGCGTAGCGCAGTGAGCCAGTGAGCATGTCATTCTGCTTCAATATGCTGGAGCCACTCATGCTCACAGAGGCATAGAAATCAAAACCGGGATCAGGCGTGGCATCGACACCGCCAGAAGCTGGCGTACCCGCGTAATAGCCCAGCGTGGCATCTACCGAGGCCTGCCATTGATCGTTCAATTGCTGGCTGATGCCTGCCGAGGCTATCTTGGAAGAGGCGGTTCTGTCTCCGGCCCATTCATTTACATTGTCGAGACCTACGGCATCCACCAGTGTTTGCAGCGTGCCAAAGTTCTGGCCCATCAAGGCATTGGAGGTGAGCAAAAATGGAACTTTGCGATAGTCCAGCGTGCCGTAAATCGATGTGCCCTGGCGCGGCAGCCAAGTGCCCGTGACATAGGCGTTGTTCAACTCGTGGAAGAAGATGTCGTAATCTGCCGCTGAATAAGCAACGAACTTCTGGC
>JAYTIG010000048.1:0-6439 GCA_043731995.1 Hyphomicrobiales bacterium | reverse complement strand
AGCGCAAGGAGCTTACCTCCGGTTCCACCTGGCACGCCGCGGGCCTGTTGCCGCTGTTCAACTTGTCTTACTCAGTTGGCCAAATTCACAAATATTCGGTGAAGTTCTATCAGGAGCTGGAAAGGGAAACCGGCCAGCATGTCGGCTTCAGCAAAGTTTCAAACATTCGCCTGGCGCGCACCAAGGATCGCTGGGACGAGTTCATGTATTACGCCGGCGTAGCTGAAACCATTGGCGTGAAAGTCAATCTGCTCACGCCAGCGCAGGTGAAAGAGATTTGGCCGCTGTGTGAAACAGATGGTTTGATTGGCGCCATCCAGCATCCTGACGATGGCTACATTCAACCTGCGGATCTGACGCAGGCCTTGGCCAAGGGCGCGCGTTCACGCGGGGCAGAGATTTACCGCAACACCACTGTCACAGGAATTGAACAGTTGCCTTCCGGCGAATGGAAAGTGAAGACAGATCAGGGCGACATCACGTGTGAACATGTGGTTTCCTGCTCCGGCAACTTTGCCCGAAAGACCGGGGCGATGGTGGGCCTCGATATTCCCGTCATCCCGGTGGGGCATCAATATATCGTCACCGAGCCGCATCCCTTGATCAAGGAACGCCAGGCCAAGGGCCTGCCGGAAATGGGTGTTCTGCGCGAAGCGGATTCAAGCTGGTATATGCGCGAAGAAAATGGCGGGCTGTTGCTTGGGCCTTATGAGCATGGCGCTCCGGCCTGTTATGTCGATGGTCCGTCGGACGCTTCAGAGTATGAACTGTTCCAGGAAGACCTCGATCGCCTTGCCCCGCATATTGAAACGGCGATCACCCGCGTACCCGCTTTTGGCGAAGTGGGAATCAAGAAGGTTTACAATGGGGCCATTGCCTATACGCCCGATGGCAACCCGATCGTCGGCCCGGCCTGGGACAAAAAGAATTTTTGGCTCAATGAAGGCCACAGCTTCGGTGTGACCGCCGCTGGCGGGGCAGGCTGGCAACTTGCCGAATGGATTGTGGATGGCGAACCAACGGTGGACATGATGGGCGTAGATCCGCGCCGCTTTGGCCCCTATGCCACCAAGGGCTATCTCATCACCAAAAACGAAGAAGCCTATGCCAATGTCTTCACCCCGCACTATCCAGATGAAGAGCGCGCGGCCTGCCGGCCTTTGAAACGCACACCGGTTTATGACCGCATGAAGGATTTGGGCGCGGTGTTTGGCAGTGTTTATGGCTGGGAACGCCCCGGCTGGTTTGCGCCGAAAGGTTACGGCCTGACGAAGGAAGAGATCGCAAGCCCCGATGTGCTGACCAACCATAACCATTCAGCGCCGGATACGGATGGCAAGATCAAGGAAAAGTGGGCCTTCCGCCGTTCGAACTATTTCAAGTTTGTGGGCGACGAATGCCTGAACGTCATGAATGGTGTCGGCATCCAAGACATGTCGGCCTTCGCCAAGATGGAAGTTTCGGGCCACGGTGCGCGCGATTGGCTTGAGTCTATTCTGGCCAACAAGATTCCGAAGAAGCAGGGCCGCATCGCGCTTTGCCATTTGCTTTCGCCCAATGGCGGCGTGCGCTGCGAATTCACGGTTTATGAATGGTCACCAGGCCGCTTCTATTTGGTCTCGGCTGGTGCCTATGAACGGCATGACCATGACTATCTGCGCAAGCTTGCGCCCACGGATGGCTCTGTTCGCCTGGCACCGCTTACCACGCGGTTAGGCGTTTTGGTGCTTGCAGGCCCCATGGCCCGCAAGCTTCTGGCCAAGCTCACATCGGCTGACCTGTCCAACGAAGCCTTCCCCTGGCTTTCGGGCAAGGAAATTTCTGTCGGCACCACCACTGCGCATGTGTTGCGCGTTAACTTTGTTGGTGAGCTTGGTTATGAATTCCACGGCCCGGTGGAACAGCAGATCGCACTGTTTGACCAATTGAAGGAAGCCGGCAAGGAATTCGGCATCCGCCCTTATGGCATCAAGGCCATGTCGTCGCTTTCCATCGAAAAGTCTTACCGCCTGATTCCGCGCGAGCTTTCAATAGAATATTCCGCCTACGAATCGGGATTGGACCGCTTTGTGCATCCCAACAAGGGCCAGTTTATTGGGCGCGATGCGCTGGTGGCGGGCCGCGAAAAGGGCCTGAACTGGAATTTCGTGACCATGGAAGTGCATGGCGTGACGGATAAAGACAGCGATGCGCGTGGCTCTGAGCCAATCTATGCCAAGGGCCAGTTGATTGGCCGGGCCACCAATGGCGGCTATGGCTGGCGTTGCGGCAAGTCACTGGCATTGGCCATGGTGAAGCCAGATCAATCTGCGCTGGGAACGGAGCTTGATATCAAGATCTTGGGTAAATTGTTCAAAACAACAGTTATCGTCGAAGGCCCGTATGACCCTGACAATTTGAAACTTCGCGCTTAAGGACTGCCCTCCAATTATATTTAAAGTTGTCTTGCGGCCATAACACGCTTTTGTAAGTTCCCGTTGTCGAATATCCTCCATTGCGAATCGGGAGTGAGAATTGGCGCGGCAGGGACAATATGCATCTGGTGTAGCCTATGTTTTTCTGGCCACCATTGGCTGGAGCTTGTCTGGGCTGTTCGTGCGGCTGCTGCCAGAACTTGATAATTGGCAGATCAACTGTTGGCGCGGGCTATCCATGGCTATTGCGCTGCTCATCTATCTGTTGGTGATCCATGGCCGCCAGACACTGGAGCGCTTTGACGACATTCCCTTTCCGGCTTTCCTGGCTTCAGCGCTGTGTTTTGCGGTCGGAACCACTTTCTACGTATCGTCACTCAAATTTGCGTCCACAGCCACGGTCTCGGTGATTGGCGCCACATCGCCGCTCATCACGGCACTCCTCAGCCCTTGGATCACGGGTGAGCGGCCCCATGCTGTGGCTTGGATGTCCGCACTTCTGGCCTTGTGTGGCATGGGTGTCATTGCCAATCACAGTTTCGTGGTCGGCAATATGTTTGGCGTGTTGCTTAGCCTCGGCGTGCCGTTTACTTTCGCCTTGCAGACTTTATTGCTCCGCCGCTACCGCAACTATGACATGATGACATCAATCTGCATGGGCGGGCTTCTCGCCTTTGTGCTGGCAATATTTGGCTCTCACGCGCTGGGCACGGGGACAGTGCTCAACGTAAATGCCCACACCATCGCAGTTCTCGGCATCATGGGGGTTGTGCAATTGGCCGTGCCCTTGGTGCTCTATGGCTGGGGCGCCAGAACAGTGCCTGCTGTTTCACTTGCACTCATTTCCATGCTTGATGCGGTCTTCAATCCACT
This sequence comes from Hyphomicrobiales bacterium, assembly GCA_043731995.1. Classification (GTDB taxonomy): domain Bacteria; phylum Pseudomonadota; class Alphaproteobacteria; order Rhizobiales; family Aestuariivirgaceae; genus Aestuariivirga. Next base: position 3,152 of record JAYTIG010000048.1, on the reverse strand, counting down.
TTGGTCGTTGATCTTTGTGGGTGAACGCCCTGAGACAACTTCAATTATCGGTGGCGGGATTATTCTTGGTGCGGTTCTACTCAGCATTCTGGGTTTGCGACTATGGTCGCAGCAGGCGATTCCACAGCCCGGTGAATAAACCGGAGCTGCATCCCTATTTGAAATTATTCTTGCGCATCCTGATCTCTGTGAAAACTTCAAGATCGCTGGCGGTTTCCATACCCAAGGTGCGGCGGATGGCCTTATCGTCCAGCCGCAGATAGGGATTGGCCCTGAATTCATCGGACATCACCGCAGGGCAGGTGAGTTTGCCTTCACGCTGCAGCCTTTGGGCCTCGGCCAAGCGCGCATGGAGATGCCTGTTGTCTGGATCAATGGTGAGTGCAAAGTTGCAATTGGCCAAGGTGTATTCATGGCCGCAGTAAAGATAGGTGTGCGGCGGCAGCGCCTTGAATTTGCTGACGGATTGATACATCTCTTCCATGGTGCCTTCGATCACCCGGCCGCAGCCAATCGAGAACAGCACATCGCCTGAAAAAACCGAAAATTCCTCTGGCATGTGAAACACGATGTGCCCCTTGGTATGGCCGGGGCCGTCCCACACTTCAACGTTTCGGCCAGCCCAGGCAAATTTTTCACCGCCGCCCACAATAACATCCAGGCCCGGAATTTTGGCGGCTTCGCCTTTCGGCCCAATCACCTTGCAGCCAAACATTTCCTTCAATTGCAGAATGCCGGCCACATGGTCGCCATGATGGTGGGTGACGAAGATGTGCGTGAGTTGGCGGCCCAGTTTGCGCAGCTCTTTCTCAATGGCATCAGCGTCGGGCGCATCAATGGCCGCTGTGGCCCCGCTCTTGTGATCGTGGATCAGGTGGCCGAAATTGTCCTCCCGACAGAGGAAAGTGCGCATGTCAATATGGGTCATCAGCAATCAACCTTGAAATCAGCCCCGGGGTGACGGGCCTTCGAATCCGCGCTAGAGACTATCGCAATGAACATTGTTGAGATAGCTGAATTCTATAACAAGCCCTTGGGTCATGTGGCACAAGATCTGGTTTCCGCGCGGTTGCAGCTTGGCAATCGGGCGGCCTCCGATCAGCTGGTGATGGGTCTTGGCTATGCGCTTCCCTATCTGAAGCCAGAGGCACGCAATATTGCTTTCATGATGGCGCGTTCGGGTGCTGTTCACTGGCCGCAGGCTGGTGCAGTGCGCACTGCCTTGGTGGATGAACTTGATCTGCCGCTGGTGGAAAGTTGCGTTGATACCGCGTTGCTGGTGCATGCCCTTGAATTTGCAGAAAGTGCAGAAGACATGCTGGCTGAGGTTTGGCGCGTGCTTTCACCGCAGGGGCGGCTTTTGTTGGTGGTGCCCAACAGGCGGGGGCTTTGGTCCAGCACCGACATTACCCCTTTCGGGCAGGGGCAACCCTTTTCGCGATCGCAAATCATGGGTTTGCTCAAATCAGCGCAATTCACCATCAGCCGGATTGAACACAGCTTGATGGCGCCGCCATGGCTGGGGCCAGGAATGGTGAAAGCACTTGAGCCAAGTTCTGGCCTCGGCCTCAGGCGCTTTTCGGGCGTCATTGTGGTTGAGGCGCAAAAACAGATCTATGCTTATTCCACAGGCAAGCCCGTTCGCCGCATTGTGCAGCGGCTGAGGCCTGTGTTGCTGCCCAGCCGGCATTCGGCAGCGAAAACCTGAGGCCTAAGCCAGCCGCCGCTTTCCTTTGTGCCGGGATTTCCCTATTGATGCTTCAAATGAATTCCGAGCTTCCCAATGCCCGCCTTCTAGAGGCAGCGCGCCGCGAAATTGACGCTATCGACGATCAGATGCTTGAACTGCTCGCGCGGCGTTTTGCAGCCACTGAAAAAGTCCGCCATGCCAAACAGGGCGAAAGCGCTGGCGCGCAGTTGCCCTTGCGGCCCGCGCGCGAGGCGCAGATTTTGCGCCGTCTTTTGGCCCGGGCGAAAGGCGGCAATCTATCGCCAGAATTTCTGGTGCGTCTTTGGCGTGGGATATTAAGCCAATCCAGCCTCAATCAATCCGCCATTACCATTCATGTCAGCCGTCGCCTGAATGCCAATGTCGCGCATCGTTTGCGGTTGCGCGACCAATTTGGGCCCATGCCGGTTGAGGAATACCGCGACGAAGCGCAAGCACTCATGCAGATCAATGCCCAGCCTTCTGACATCTGCGTGGTTGAAACAGAACAGCCTTGGGCGGAAGCCTTTATTGAAGGCATGGCCGGTGCCGCACGCGTGTTTGCGAGCCTGCCCGCACTTGCCGGCGAGCAAGCCATGCCGCAGCTTCTGATTCTGGGCCAGGCTCCGCCCGCGGCCAGTGGCGATGATGAGACTCTGGTGATCACCAAAGGCAAGCTGCCGCGGGACTTTGCGCCTGAACCCTTGTGGCAGGGCAAGAGCGGCGCATTCCGCCTTTCGGCTTTGCCGGGTTTCCTGGCGGAGCATGAGAGCCCCCTTGTCAGCCTGCCGCGCAACAACGCCGCCCTTGGCTTGCGGCTTGCCGGGCATTATAGCCGCGCCATTGCAGTTTAGGTCAGCCCCATGAGCACCCGTTCAATCACAGGCCCGCAGCCCAAATCCGGAATCATGGATATCCATGCCTATGTGCCGGGCAAATCCGGCCCGAAGACAGGCAAGACTTTCAAGCTCTCCTCCAATGAATCGGCCGTAGGTGCCAGCCCCAAGGCTGTTGCTGCGTTTCAAGCAGCGGCGGGCGAACTCGCCCTCTATCCAGACGGCACCGCCGCCGCCCTGCGTGAAGCCATTGCCAAACGGCATGGCTTGAAGGCGGAAAACATTGTTTGTGGTGCAGGCTCTGATGAGCTGCTGCAGCTCTTGGCGCATGCCTATCTGGCGCCCGGGGATGAAGCGATTTATTCGCAATTTGGTTTTCTGGTCTATCCCATTGCCATTGCCTCAAACGGAGCCAAAGCTGTTGTTGCGCCGGAGCATGATCATGTGGCTGACGTGGGCGAAATTCTTTCGCGGGTAACGGCGAAAACCAAGATGGTGTTTCTCGCCAATCCGAATAACCCCACCGGCACCTATCTCACCGCTGCAGAAGTGCAGCGCCTGCATGCCGGCCTGCCAGCGCATGTGATGTTGGTGCTGGATGCGGCCTA
>JAYTIG010000047.1:0-2415 GCA_043731995.1 Hyphomicrobiales bacterium | reverse complement strand
TTCTCACCACGGGCATTCTGGGCGGCTACACCACTTTCTCAGCTTTTGCGCTGGATTTTGCCTTGCTGGCGGAACGCCGCGACATGCTGGGCGCCGCTGGCTATGCGCTGGCCTCTGTCGGCCTTTCCATCATTGCCTGTTTTGCCGGCCTGGCCTTGGTGCGGGCGCTGCTCGCATGAGCGAGGTGAAGCGCCATGAAGTTTCTGCCGATGAAGATGGCATGAGGTTGGACCGCTGGTTCAAGCTGCATTTCCCGCAAGTGACTTTCGCTTATCTCAACAAGCTCACCCGCACGGGGCAGGTTCGTGTGGGAGCAGGGCGGGTAAAAACCAGCACGCGCCTTGTAAAAGGCCAGGAAATCCGCGTTCCGCCATTGGACTTTGACACACGCCCCGCCGATGCGCCCAAGGAAGACGTGAAGCCGCTGACGACGAAAGAACGCGCGCTTTTCCAATCCATGATCCTGCATGAAGATCAGGATCTGTTCGTGCTCAACAAGCCTTCCGGCTTTGCCGTGCAGGGCGGCACCAAAACCTACACTCATTTGGATGGCTTGTTGATGGGGTTGGGGGTGGAATTGAAAGAGCGCCCCCTGCTGGTGCACCGCCTGGACCGTGACACATCTGGCGTTATTGTCATCGCCAAGCGCCGCGCCGTGGCGGCGTCGCTGGGCAAGCTCTTTGCCACGCGCAATGTGAAGAAGACCTATTGGGCCGTGGTAAAAGGCGTTCCCAACCCGCCCCAAGGCAAGATCGATGTTGCGCTGATCAAAGCCCGAAGTGATGAAGGCGACCGCATGCGCGCATCCAAGCCGGGTGAAGAGGACGACGAACAACGCGCCATCACGCAGTATGCGTTGCTGGACAAGGCAGAGGGCATGGCATGGATGTCGTTAAAGCCTTTGACCGGACGGCAGCACCAATTGCGCGCTCATATGCATCACATCGGCACGCCGATCCTGGGCGATAACAAATATGGGGGCGACATCGATATGTTTGAAGGTATTGCCAGGCGCCTGCACTTGCACGCAAGGCGCATTCAGTTTCCACATTCGCGCGAAGGCGCTGTGGATGTGACGGCACCTTTGCCCCCCCACATGGTTGAAACCTTTGCTGCGTTGGGTTTTGACGCGGGCCGCTTTGATGATTGACGAATCTGAAGACCAGCGCTGGGAACGCCTGTCGCAGGAACGCATTGATCGGCCTTTGCCGAAACGCTTCTACAAGGACGTAACGGTCGGCGACGATCGCTCTATTCTTCTCGATGGCCGGTCGGTGAAAACGCCGATGAAGAAGATGCTCACCTTGCCCACGGTGACACTGGCCGAAGCCGTGGCCGACGAATGGCGCGCGCAAGAGAAAGTCATCAACCCCGCCCTCATGCCGCTCACCAAATTGGCCAATACGGCGATAGACCGAGTGGGCCCAGAGCGCCCGCATGTGGCCGGAGAAGTGGTCGCCTTCGCGGCGAGTGATCTTGTGTGCTACCGCGCAAGTGGGCCTTCTGAGCTTGTGACGCAGCAGGCCAGGCATTGGAACCCGGTGTTGCATTGGGCGCAAGCGGCGCTGGACGCCGCTTTCAAATCAACCGTCGGTGTCACCCATGTGCCGCAATCGCCAGCAGCCTTGAATGCGGTGGAACGATACATCGCCGGACTGGATGATTTTACACTCACCGCAGCTCACAATGCCATGACGCTGACTGGTTCAGCCCTGTTGGCACTGATGTTGCAGGCCCGCGCCATAAGTGCCAAGGCCGCCTGGGCCGCAGCCCATGTGGATGAGGATTTCCAGATCGGCCAGTGGGGCGAGGATTTCGAGGCCGTGGCCCGTCGCGCCTATCGCAAGACCGAGTTTGACGCGACAGATCGATTTCTCAATCTTCTTGCATGAAATGCGAGCGAATAGAATCAGTGCATTTCCGCTAAGCTTCCGAGACACGGCAAGGAGAGTGGATAATGACAGACTTTGGCAACAGGAACAGCGCACCGATTAAATTTCCGGTCAACCCGCGGCTCGTCAATTCCGGGCTCCTCGCTTTTGTGCTGTTGATTGCAGCCTTCTTTGCGGTTGTGAATTCTTGGTACACGATTGATCAGGGTGACCGTGGGATATTGCTCACCAATGGTGCTCTGAGCAGTGTGGTAGAACCGGGCCTGCATTTCAAACTGCCTTTTCTGCAGCGCGTGGAAAAGATAAGCCTGCGGCAACAGGTTTTGAAATGGGGTTGTGAATTTCCGAACTGCGACAACCTTCCCGCCATGCAGGCCTATTCGCGCGATCAACAACCCGCCGATATGCGAGTGACAGTTAACTTCCACATACCCGAAAGCGAAGTGGGCGCGGCCTATACGAATTATGGCTCGCTTGAGTCCTTGGCCGACCGCATCATTGCGCGCAAGGCGCCACAGGAAAT
>JAYTIG010000046.1:0-6447 GCA_043731995.1 Hyphomicrobiales bacterium | reverse complement strand
CCACGAGCGCTGCCCCCACGCGAACTGTCACAAGGGTCGCATCGCCCAGAAGTTCCATTGAATAAACAGGCGCATTGATTTGCCCTGGTGAACCTTTTACCGCAATAGCGGCGTCCTCGGCGCGGAACCCTAAAGTCACCGGACCATCGGGCGCACCAAGGCGCGACAACTCCATGCCATCGGCCCTGAATGTGCCATTGCCGATGTTGCCTGCAATCAGGTTCATTGCCGGCGAGCCGATAAAACCTGCCACAAACGTGTTGGCGGGCCGGTCATAAATTTCAGTCGGCGTGCCGATTTGCTGCATCTGCCCCTTGCTCATCACCACCACACGATCAGCAAGTGTCATCGCCTCGATCTGGTCGTGTGTAACGTAGATGGTCGTAGTTTTGAGCGTATGATGTAGGTTCTTGATCTGGGCCCGGGTGGATACGCGCAGCTTAGCGTCAAGGTTCGAGAGCGGCTCGTCCATTAGGAAAGCGTTGGGTTCGCGCACGATGGATCTTGCCAGCGCCACACGCTGCCGTTGGCCACCGGACAGGGCCGCAGGTCGGCGATCAAGATAGTCGCCAAGTTCCACCATGGCCGCAGCCCGCATCACGCGTTCATGATGTTCGGCCTTTGGCACGCGACGCACGCGCAGTGGAAATCGAATGTTCTCATAGACTGTCAGGTTTGGATAAAGCCCATAGCTTTGAAACACCATTGAAATGTCACGGTCTTTCGGTTCCAGCCCGTTGACCAAACGGTCTCCAATCCAGATCTCACCCTCCGTGATGGATTCAAGGCCCGCAATCATCCGCATGGTTGTCGTCTTGCCGCAGCCTGACGGCCCCAGAAAGACGAGAAATTCACCGTCGGCGATATCAAGATTCATGTCACTGACACCGATCACGTTGCCCCAGCGCTTGGCTACATTCACAAGTCGGATACCGGCCATGATCTATCCTTTGACAGCACCAGCAGTCAGACCCGAAACAATCTGCCGCTGGAAAAAGAGAACGAGGATGAAAAGTGGAACCGTGGCAGAAACCACGGCAGCGACGGCGAACATGACATTGCCTGCGTTTTCAATTGAACCAAGGAATGACGCGATCTTGGGAATCATCGTCTGGTTTTCCTGGGAGAGCAGCATCGAAGTGACTGCAAAGTCATTGTAACCCAAAAGAAAGCTGAACAGGCCAGTTGTTACAACACCCGGCCACATCACCGGGATGATGACCATGCGGAAGGCTTGGAAGCGCGTGCAGCCATCGACCAGTGCGCTTTCATCCAGATCCTTCGGAATCGACAAGAAGAATGAGTGCAACATCCACAGCGTGAACGGCTGGTTGATGGCGACCAGCACGATGATTGTGGTTGGCAAGACGCCCCAGATGTTCAATTGGAAGAACGGCAACAGATAGCCGGAAACCAGCGTGATGTGTGGCATGGCGCGAAAGACCAGCGCCGCGATCAGCACCCAGAAGGCATAGCGATGGCCCGACCGCGCCAGTGCATAGCCGCCGAGCGTGCCTACAAACAGCGAGACGCAAGTGACGGAAATGGTAACAATCAGCGTGTTGATGGCCGGCCGCCAGAATTCATTTTTGATCCATGCACCTTCGTAGCCAGCCAGTGTAAAAGCACCACCATGTTGCATTTGGGTGCGGGTGCCGTGGATTGCGTTCCAAAAGCTGACACGTGAGAAAAAATCTGCCTCAACCTTGAAGCTGCCCCATACTGTCCAGGCGAAAGGGAACAGGGCCGCCAAAAGCCAAATTGCTAGAAATACTGTCGTCAATACTTTGAGGCTATCCCAGCGCCCGGATGCAAGAGTTGTCATCTCACACCGCCATGCGCGAAAACTCGCGCCATGTGCGGATGAGGACCGGAATCAAAAGGATGACTACGCCAATGATGGTCATCATCGAAGTTGCTGCAGCTGAGCCAAATTGCTGGGCGTCCTGACCTACCAGATCGTTGTAGACAAGCCAGGACAGCGATGTCGCATTGGCCTGGGCCGAAAATCCCACAATCGGTTCAAAGACACGGAAATTGTCCATCAGCTGCACGAGAGCAACAAAGGTCGCCAAGGGCATGAGATGAGGGATGATGACAAAGCGCGTCGCTTCCCATCTGCTAGCGCCGTCTATTCTGGCACTTTCGAGCGTATCGAGCGGCACGGTTTGTAAGCCAGCGTAAAAGACCACAAAGGAAAACGGGCCATTGGTCCAAATGCCATAAGTCAAAAGCACCAGCCATGTCAGAACCGAAGAGGCGCGCAGCGATAGTCCCGGGTCGCCGCTTAGGTTTTGCAACGTGGCGCCCAGTATTCCAGCCGGATTAAACATCCAGGACAGGATCAATGATCCCACCAACGGTGTTATGATCATCGGCAGGATTGAGATGAAGATCGCTGGCCCGCGCCAAAACGCTGGCATTGTGTTGACGGCCAATGCAATGGCAAACCCCAGCGCCATGGCCAACGGTGTGACGACAAAGCAATAGACCAGTGTGAAAGCCAGTGCGCGGTAGAACGGCAGGTTCATTATTCCGGCCATCACATTGCGCCAGCTGCCGCTGCCGCTGAATATCTGTCCCACGTCCTGAAAGGCCAGATGGTTGTGGTCAATATAATTTGAGAGGCCGGCAAACTGTCCGAGAGGATGTTCTGTCTTTAACTTCTCCATCGCCTGGACGTCCACTTTGGTTTGCTTTTCGCAACCGAAGGGCCCGCAGCTTTCCACCGTCGTCAATACGGCTTCATGCTCATGAAACAGCGATTGCACGGCCACCGACACAATGGGCAGCGTGATGAATAGAAGCATCGCAAAAAGCGATGGGAAAATGAAAGCGAAGAAAGTGCGGTGCGGCATCAACTTTCTCCATGCAAAAGGCACAACAAGGCGCGCACCCGGACGCCGTGAAAAACCTTAATCAAGGCGCAATCATAATGGTGCGCAAGGGGCCGGAATGAGTCCGGCGGCGACCCCGCTGCCGGACCCTGCTTTGACAAAAACGGCTTCTACTTCAAGAAGCCACCTGCCTTTGCGGCTGTTTCATAGGAAGCCTTCACCTTGGCGAGCGCAGCATCAGCATCTTGCTTGCCCGCAATGAAATCGGCCAACTCTGTCGACAACGCGGTGTGCAACAGACCCATGTAGGGCTGCATTGGATAGGCCCGCGCCCCACCTTGGGCATTGCCAATCACGCCAACCGCTGCCGGGCCGGGGGTGTAACCTGCCACCAGCCAGGTCGCCGCCCCAGCATGCGCTGCTATGATTTCAGGGCTGATGCCGTGAACCATCGCTTGGAAGGAAACTGCGGCATCATCATCAGATATGTTCTTGGCGATCGTGAAGCCATCCCACCACAGTGCAGCGGCCGGAAGCTTGCCGCCATTTATGGTGGGTGCCGTTGCAAATCCGGTGTTCTTGGCAATATCCGGATTGGCCTTTGCCGTATCAACTGCGGCACCCGCCAGAGAGCCCCACTGGTTCATCAAAGCCACACTGCCCGCGTCCCAAACCTTGTTCAGCTCATTGGCATCATAGGTCAGATATTCAGGTTTCATAAACTTGGTCATGGCGCGCATGGTTTCGAGAACTTTGCGGCCGTTGGCATTGTCGATGGCGAGATCAGCTTTGCCGTTAGCGAAGAATTCGCCGCCTGTGCCGAGATACATGTTGACGAATTCCGCAGCGAGATCCCAACCCGGTTTGTCCGAAGCAGCCAGAGGATAATCCATCAAACCCTTGTCCTTGATGATTTTGGCGTCAGCCAGCACATCTTCATAGGATTTTGGAACTTCGAGGCCGGCCTTGGCCAGAATATCTTTGCGATAAAAAAGGTGTTGGCCGTTGCCCATGAAGGCAATGGCCATGACTTTGCCGTCGATCTTGATAAGCTGGTTGGGCTTCAGTGCTGAGCCATACTTCGCAACCAACTCATCCAGCGGGCGGATCAGGCCGCCGTTGAGCAGCGGCACGATCGAGTTGTTGGCCACCATGGCCACGGTATATTCCGCCGGATTGGCCGAAAGCGCGGGGCCTTGGATGTTCTTGTGTTCGGCCGTCGCATTGGCCTTCACCGTCACTTTATCTGTGGCGCAGGCGGCTGCGGCATCATCCACAACGCGCAAGGCCTCAAAGTCGTTGGACAGGATGCGGACAGAGCCTGCGCCCTGGATACCGCAATTGGCTGCCATAGAAAAATTTGCGCCGAAGGCCAGGGCCATCAGGCTAATCGCTCCACCCGCAAGGGTTCGAGTCACACTCATGTTCATTGCGCTTCCTCTCAGCTGGTTCATGGCCTGTGGCCGGATTCAGACCCACTTTTTTCATGGGGTTCGGCAGAGCTAAGCATTTCTTGCATACGATTGCAAATATTTTATGGAAACTTGCGCCGGACCCAATGGGGCAAAAAACGAGCCCGGCCTCAAAAGCTGAAACCGGGCGATTGTCTTGCTCGCAGGTTACAATTCTAAGGCGCGAGCATGGCCGCTTTTACATCCGCCATCTGCGCCAGCTTCACCTGAACAAGCGCCGAAGCTTCGTCAAAAATCCGCCATTCATCGACGATCATGCCGTTCTTATAGTGGAAATGGCTCATGCCCATGATTTGAACGCGCTTGCCAGTCGGCGCTCCCAGGTGGGAAAGCGTACCATAGCCCAAATGGTGGCCTTCCATAATCCAACGCACTGCAATTTTTTCGCCGCCGTCTTCGCAAGGCGTCGAGCTGATATGTTGGGGCGTGAAGGCCGCATCCGGAACAGAGCCGATCAACCCCAAGGTCTGATGAATTACAGAAGCATGGCCATAGAGTTCGGCCATCAGAGGACCATGGTATTGAACGGTGGGCGCATAAACCGTTGCAATTGTTCCAAGCATTTTGCGATTGAACACGTCATGAAGCCAGCGCAGCGTATGCCGTTCCAGTTCTGTCGATGCAATTGATGTGTCAGCCTCAGTTTCTGGCGGATACTGGCCAATCATGTGGCGATTTTCGCCAATATCCAGAGAAACCACACCTTTATCGAATGAAGCCTTTGCTATCCGCTCCGCATAGGCCTGCACGTCCAATCCCAGCTGTTGCAAGATGGCGGTCGTATCCGCAACCACCCATTCGCGGTAGATCTTGTTTTCAAATATCATGCAGTCCGCCACCGTGCGTGACGTAAACATCCGTCCCGTTGGCGCGCCCAAGTGCCCATGCTGACTGTGCCGCCCGGTTCCCGTCACGAGATGAGAGGTGTAAAAGCCCTCCCTGTCGTTACCCTTCCATATGACGTGTGTGGCCATGCCCCGACGTTCAGGAAAGGAAACCAGGCGCTGAATCGTGTCGCGCACGATCTCTTCCCGGGTGTAGATCGTGCCAGTCGTGCCGTAGAGCACACAGTTGTGGGTGTAATGAGTATAGATCAACCCAATATCACGTTCATCCCAAATCCGGTGGGTGCAACGGACGATGTAATCGACAATATCGGTGTAGATATCATCAAATCCACGCAGGGATTGCGTGCGTGGGGCATCCTGGGGCGCAAGTTCCTGATAATCATGCCGTTCAACCTGCATAACCCGTTCGGCCTTCAGCGGAACGGGATCATTTCCAGCTCTTGCCGCGTCACCTTTCACAGTCATTTTGATTCTCCTGCAATTTTTAATCGACGCTACTAGCCACGTCCCGGAAAGTCTAACTAAGTAGCAAAATTCTTGCACTTTTTAGCATACGTATGCAAGAACAATCTGTCCGTCGTCAGATAAATATGGACTTTGTGCGGCCTGATTGAATGGAGGTTCTGGCGCATCTGGGTTTTCGCTTTCGCGGTCCTTTGGTTCAGTTTATGCGGCCTTGCCGCGATGAAGCAAGCGTCTGGTTTTGAATGTTTGGTGTTTGATCTTTTCCCTTTCTAGCAAGATGGTTTGACCACGACCGAAGTAGACATCGGCAGGTGTCAGGTTGGCGATGCTCTCGTGGTAGCGCAGATGATTGTAGTGGCTGATGAAGTCAGCGATCTTCTGTTCGAGATCACCGGGCAGATAATAGTTCTCGAGCAAGATGCGGTTCTTGAGAGTTTGGTGCCAACGCTCGATTTTGCCTTGGGTCTGGGGATGCCTGGGCGCACCACGAACATGGTCCATGCCCTTGTCATCCAGCCAGCTTGCCAGGTCAGCCGAGACGTAGCTGGAACCGTTGTCGCTGAGCAGGCGCGGCTTATGAAGGACCCGCGCGTTGTCGCACCCTGACGCCTGCAACGCCATGTTCAAGGTGTCAGTGACATCGCTGGCTTTCATCGTGGTGCACAGCTTCCAGGCAATGACGTAGCGCGAGTAGTCGTCCAGGATGGTCGAGAGAAAGAACCATCCCCAGTTAATCACCTTCAGGTAGGTGAAGTCCGTCTGCCAGAGCTGGTTTGGTGCTGTGGTTTTATCTTTGAACTCATCCGCTGCCTTCATGACGATGAA
>JAYTIG010000045.1:0-6453 GCA_043731995.1 Hyphomicrobiales bacterium | reverse complement strand
ACGTGGAATCCTCGCTTGTCACGCCATTTGAGTTTGATCGTTGTGTGCTGCCTCATGGTGTAACCACCGCAATCTGTGACCCGCATGAAATCGCCAATGTTCTGGGCGCTGAAGGCATCCGCTATTTTCTTGATTGCTCACTGCAAACCGTTATGGATTTGCGTGTGCAGCTTTCAAGCTGTGTGCCTGCCACGCATTTGGAAACCTCAGGTGCGCGCTTGACGGCGGATGATCTCAAGCCCTTCATGAACCATCCGAAGGTTCTCGGCCTCGCTGAGTTCATGAATTTCCCTGGTGTATTGAACAAGGATGAAGAGTGCCTCGCGATGCTGGAACTTTTCGCCGGCCGTCACATTGATGGCCACGCGCCGCTGCTGCGCGGATCGGCACTCAATGGCTATCTGGCCGCTGGAATTCGCACCGATCACGAAACAACCACTGCAGAGGAGGCAGTGGAAAAACTCTCCAAGGGTATGCATGTGCTGATCCGGGAAGGTTCTGTCTCAAAGGATCTCCATGCCCTGATCCCCATAATCACCGAACGCAATTCGCCTTTTATTGCCCTGTGCACAGATGATCGCAATCCGCTCGACATTGCCGAGGAGGGACATCTGGATTTCATGATCCGCACAGCTATTGCTGGCGGGGCTGATGTGCTGGCGGCCTACCGTGCGGCTTCGATCTCAGCGGCACGCGCATTCCGCCTGCACGATAGAGGATTGGTTGCACCGGGCTGGCGGGCCGATCTGGTGATCCTGGATAATCTTGAGTCTTGCAAAGTGACGCAGGTTATTGCGGCGGGACGGCTGGTGAGCGATGGTCTTTTCGAAAAGCGTCGTCACATTGCACCCGTTGGCTACGGCAGTGTGAAGTGCAAGCCGATTTCAGCAACGCAGTTGGTGGCACGAGGCACAGGCAAAGATGTCCCCGCGATTGGCGTTACGCCCGGCAAGATCATCACGGCCCATCTGCGCATGGATATCCCCAGTGCCAATGGCATCGTCTCAGCGGATGTGCAGCAGGATGCCATCAAGGTGGCAGTTGTTGAACGCCATGGCATCAATGGCAACATAGCAACGGGCTTTGTTCATGGCTTTGGCCTCAACTCTGGTGCCATTGGCTCCACTGTGGGCCATGACAGTCACAATATCTGCCTCATCGGCGTAAGTGATGAAGACATGGCTCTGGCCGCAAACCGGTTGCGCGAAATGGGTGGCGGCTTCGTTGTGGTGCAGGGCGGGAAAGTTCTTGCCGAGCTTGCCCTACCTATCGCAGGACTGATGAGTGACAGAACCTATGAAGTCGTTCGCGAAGCTTTGTTGCCATTGCGGCGGGCCGCGCAGTCGCTCGGCACAACTTTGGCCGAGCCTTTCCTCCAATTGGCTTTCCTGCCCTTGCCAGTCATCCCCCATCTCAAGATTACCGACAAAGGGATGGTGGATGTGGATAAATTCGCTCTTATTTAGATCCGTCACACCTGAGACTCTAAAGGGTTGATTGAGCCTCAATCTCTGTGCATTGTGGTGACAGAGATGTTTTGTCACCATGTCCCGACAGCAAAATCCTGAAGCTTCATTGAATGCCTTTTGCGATGCCGCAGCCGCTGCGCTCAAGGCCGATGAAATTTGGGCAGCGTTGCACAAATTGGCTGAAGCGACCGTGCCTTGTCGACTGTTTACGGTGATGACAGTCGACAATGAGAATCAGCTCGCCCGACGTGCCTATTCCAGCGATATGAAGAATTACCCTGTCTCCGGCACCAAGCCCATTCACAGAGATCGCTGGTTCAGTATCGTGCACGACGAGAAGCGCACTTTTGTTGCCAACACCATTGCCGACATTGCTACCGTGTTTCCGGACTTTGAGCTGATAAAGTCGCTGGGCTGCGGTGCTGTCATCAACTTGCCAGTGGTGTTGCGAGGTCAACTCGCGGCCACAATCAATCTGTTGGATGCCGAACAGGCTTACACACCCGAAAGTGTGGCCCAGGTGGAATCCCGCTTGCGCTTTCCTGCCACGCTGGCCGTGCTGGCGGCGGCCCAGTTCGCTTGATGACAGTCGCGACACCAACGCCGCCAGATGGCTCAAAGCTTGAGGAAGGCCAGGCCACACAATTCTCAACGCTGTCGTCTGGCCAAAAGGCAGGTGGCGCACTCAAACGCTTCGGGCTGTTTCTGGCAACACTTGTCATCACCTTCCTGGGGCTGACGGCGATCACCTTTTTCATTGGCCGCTTCATCCCGGTTGATCCCGTGCTTGCCGTCGTTGGGGATCACGCAAACCATGATGTCTATGAGAAAACCCGCCTGGCCATGGGTCTTGATCGTTCGATCCCTGTGCAATATCTGCTCTATCTCAAAAAGGTATTGAGTGGCGATCTCGGCGAGTCAGTGATGACATCAAAGCCCGTGCTTTCTGATCTTCTCGCCTTTTTTCCCGCCACCTTTGAACTTGCCACGCTGGCCACGATCATCGGCGTTTTGGTTGGCGTTCCCGTTGGCGTTTGGGCCGGTGCCTCAAAGGGGCGTTGGCCGGATCATCTGGTGCGGGTGATTGGATTGTTCGGCTATTCCACACCCGTGTTCTGGATGGGGCTGGTGGCGCTGTTCATCTTTTACGGCAAGCTCGGTTGGGTCAGCGGCACGGGCAGGCTCGATGTAGGCTATGATGATATTGTCTCACCCGTCACTGGCGTGCTGCTCATCGACAGCGCCATGCAGGGCGAGTGGGAAATTTTCCGCAATGCACTAAGTCACCTCATCCTGCCCGGTTTGATTCTGGCCTATTTTTCACTGGCCTATATCGCGCGCATGACCCGTAGTTTCATGATCGAACAGCTCTCGCAGGAATATGTGACAGCCGCCTTGGTGAAGGGCCGCTCCTTCTGGGGGGCGGTTTGGCATCACGCTTTTCCCAATATCATGGTGCCGCTGATCACGGTGATTGGGCTTTCCTATGCTTCGCTGCTCGAAGGGGCAGTGCTCACCGAAACCGTTTTCGCTTGGCCGGGTCTTGGGCGCTACATCACGCAATCACTTTTCAATGCCGATATGAATGCCGTGCTGGGCGGAACATTGGTGGTCGGCGCTGTCTTCATCGGCATCAATGCCTTTAGCGATTTTCTCTACAAGGTCTTTGATCCGAGGCTTAGGAACTCATGAGCACCACCGCCCAAGGCGAAAGCCTGCGCCAATGGCTGGAAAGCGATGCACCACAATCGCGCCGCCAGGCAGTCTATGGCAATCTTTGGCGCGGTTTCCTGGCTTTTGTCAAAAACCCTGCAGCTCTGGCAGGTCTCATTATCATCGGATTTCTGATTTTTGTGGCTGCAGCCGCTCCACTGCTTTCATTTGGTCATTCTCCCTATGAGCAGGATTTGACCCACCGCCTTGCCGCCCCCAATGTCACGCATTGGTTCGGCACTGATGAGTTGGGTCGCGATATTTTTGCTCGTGTTGTCTATGGCGCACGTGTCACGCTGACCATTGTCTTCCTCGTCTCCGTAGTTGTGGCACCCATTGGGCTGGCTGTGGGCACTTTGGCGGGCTTTCTTGGTGGCGCGGTTGATGTGGTGTTGATGCGGATCACTGATATCTTCCTCGCTTTCCCGCGCCTGGTACTGGCCCTCGCCTTTGCGGCCGCCCTGGGGCCGGGCATTGAAAATGCAGTGATTGCAATATCGCTTACCGCCTGGCCACCCTATGCGCGCATAGCAAGGGCCGAAACTGCTACCATCGCCAAGAGCGATTTCATTTCCGCTGTCAGGCTGCAGGGCGCTTCCACGCCGCGCATTCTGCTTAAACATATCGTGCCGCTGTGCCTCTCGTCCGTCATCGTGCGGCTGACGCTGGATATGGCTGGCATCATTCTCACGGCCGCGGGTTTGGGATTCCTCGGCCTCGGCGCGCAGCCCCCCACTGCGGAGTGGGGTGCCATGGTTTCTGCCGGTCGTGAGGTGATCCTTGACCAATGGTGGGTTGCCACGGTTCCGGGGATTGCCATTTTCATTGTGAGTCTTGGGTTCAATCTACTGGGAGACGGGTTGCGCGACGTGTTTGACCCCAAGTCATCCTCATGAATGCCCTTCTCGAAGTTGAAAAGCTGAATGTCACCTTCCCCGGCCGGGGTGGGGAAACCCGCGCCGTGCGTGATGTCTCCTTCACGCTGGGCCGCGAAAGGCTTGGCATTGTGGGCGAAAGCGGCTCAGGCAAATCCACCACCGGCCGTGCCATCCTTGGTTTGTTGTCTGGCAGCGCGCGCGTGTCGGCGCAGAAACTCAGCCTTGCGGGCCAGGACTTGCGCAACCTTTCGGAGCCGGAATGGCGCAAGCTGCGTGGCAAGCGCATCAGCATGGTGATGCAAGATCCAAAATATTCGCTCAACCCGGTGAAGAACGTGGGCTGGCAGGTGGAAGAACCCTTGCGCCTGCACTTGCGCACCACACGTGCTGAGGCCCGCAAACGCGCCATGGCCATGCTGGAAGCCGTCCAGATCAGAGACCCGGAATTGGTCTATCAGCTTTATCCGCACCAGCTGTCCGGTGGGATGGGCCAGCGTGTCATGATCGCCATGATGCTGATTGCCGAGCCCGATCTGCTGATTGCCGATGAACCCACATCCGCACTCGATGTCACGGTGCAGAACGAAGTGCTCCGCATCCTCGATAAGCTGGTGCAAGATCGCGGCATGGGCCTGATCTTCATCAGCCATAACCTCACCATCGTTTCTTCGTTCTGTGACCGCGTGCTGGTGATGTATGGCGGCAAAGTGGTTGAAGAATGCGCAGCGTCTGAGCTGTCCAGGGCTAGGCATCCTTATACCCGCGCGTTGATTGCTTCAGTTCCGCTGCTCACCGAACCACGTGCAGTACTTGCAACCGTGACACGAGATCCCGCATGGCTCACATGATCGAGGTTGAGAACCTCAAGGTCACGTTCAAATCCGCCGGGCGCCCCTTCCGCGCCGTGGATGATGTGAGTTTCGCCATTGAAATGGGGCAGACTTTCGGAATCGTCGGTGAAAGTGGCTCCGGCAAATCCACCATCCTGAAGGCCGTTGCCGGGTTGATACCCTTTGAGGCGGAGAAGTTGGAACTTTCCGGCCATGTTGTTGGCCAGCATCGCAGCCGCGAACAGCGGCGCCTGCTGCAATATGTGTTTCAGGATCCCTATGGCTCACTTCATCCGCGCCAAACGGTAGATGATGCCTTGCGTGAGCCATTGGTTATCCAAGGCCTGCCAGATGTGGATGCAACTATCAATCGGGCCCTGAATGACGTTGGCTTGGAGCCAAAACACCGTTTTCGCTACCCGCACCAGCTTTCCGGCGGCCAGCGCCAACGCGTGGCAATTGCGCGGGCCCTTATTTTGCATCCGCCAATCCTGTTGCTGGATGAGCCCACCTCAGCACTTGATGTGTCCGTTCAAGCCGAAATTCTCAATCTCTTGGCCAGCCTGCGCAAGGCGCGCGGCACAACATCAATTCTGGTCAGCCATGATCTTGCCGTTGTCGCTCATCTATGTGAGCGCGTGGCGGTCATGCGTGGCGGCAAGCTGGTCGAGATCCTGTCTACGCCTGCTTTGCGCGGGGGGAAGGCCGAAAAGCCCTACACGCGACAACTAGTGGCAACGAGCAAGGGCTATGCGCGGCAGGCATAAGTGGGCGCTTGTCAGCTTTTTGAAAAAGGTGTGTGATCAGCGCCGCGCCGACAGAGAGAACAACAAACGGAGAAGCAACCCCCATGATTAAACATCTCAAATATGCATTGCTGGCGGGCGCACTTGTCGCCTTTGCCCCAACCTCATTCGCTGAAACGCCGAAGGACACTCTGGTCATCGCCAAGCAGATTGACGACATGATCTCGCTTGATCCGGCTGAAGCCTATGAGCTTTCCGGGATCGAAGTTCTGGCCAATTCATATGATCGCATCATGCGCTTTGAACCCACCGATATCACCAAGCTGGTGGGCGGCGTTGCTGAAAGCACCAGCGTGAGTGACGATGGAAAGACCTTCACCTTCAAACTCCGTTCCGGTCTCAAATTTGCTTCGGGTAATCCTGTGACGGCCCAGGATGCGGCTTTTTCCCTTCAACGTGTGATCAAGTTGGAAAAAACGCCTGTGTTCCTGCTCTCGCAATTGGGTTGGACAAAGGACAACGTTGATAAGCTGGTAACCGCGCCGGATGATGCAACGTTGAAAATTACAATCACTGAGGACTATGCGCCCTCGCTGGTTTATGCGCTGCTATCGTCGGTTGTTGGCTCGGTTGTCGATTCCAAACTGGCGAAGGAACATGAGAAAGATGGTGATTTTGGCTATGCCTGGTTGAAGACCAATTCAGCTGGGGGCGGCGCCTATGTCATCAAGTCATGGAAGCCGAATGAAAGCGTAGTTCTGGAAGGCAACCCGAATTACCGTGGCGGTGCGCCCAAGCTCAACCGCGTGGTTCTGCG
>JAYTIG010000044.1:0-6463 GCA_043731995.1 Hyphomicrobiales bacterium | reverse complement strand
ATAAATCCGCCAGCGGCTTCCACGCGCTGGCCATTCACCCAACGGAAGTCGTCTGACAACATGGCGGCAGCCAGAGCGCCGATGTCATCGGGCAAGCCTACGCGCCAAGTGCTGTCATTCCGGCAATCGTGGCATTAACCTGCGGGTTGTCACGCGTGCCGCCGCCGCCGAAATCGGTGGCAATGGCACCGGTTGAATATCAGCGCACGGATCTGGGCCATTCGCTTGGGCCCGTCATTTGCGGGTTGTGGAACTGGGTGGAGCAGAATTCAACCAGCCTCGTTACAGCCCACGCAGAGTTTGATGGCCAGGCGGCTCGGGCAGCGGAACCGACGCATTAGGCTGCCGGATTTCGGGCGCCAAACAGCGGGCGATCGACAACTGTTTCGGCGGCTTTGGTTTTTTCGAGCCTGGCCTGCTCTTCCTGGGCTTGCAATCGGCTCTTGACGGCGGTGAAGGCGGCATTGATCTGGCGCGACTTTTGCGCAGCAAAGCGACTGAATTCAAAGGGAATGCCGGGGCCAGTCCAACGCTCACCATTATAGGTCGCCAGTTGCGCCTGAAAAGACGCCATGGCTTCTTCCAGGCTGGCGTCCGGCCTGAGGCCGAGAATGCCGAATGGTTCCATATTCTCAGGCACGGGGCCGAAGATGGGTTCTTCCAAAGATGCCATGGGCTCGACTGAGGCAATCTGGTGATGGGCGATGAAGCGCTGCTGGCCGTCTTTGGAGACAAACTCCACAAATTTGATGTCACTGCTCAGGAAGTTCTCCAGTTTCCCCGTGCCGCCGCAGTTGATAGCGCCAATGAGCAGCGCCCCATCCGTCATGCGAAGCGAAACTTCAACTGATCCCCCTTCTGACCCGCGCTTGAACATTTGAACCAACTCCCTTGGATTTGAGGAGAGGCTAGGGAGCAGGGGTTTAAGATCGGTTAATCTGCTGTTAACACTCGTGCGCGTGGTTAAATCGAGAACGGAATTTACGCAATTTAATTTCGTTTTCTGAATCAATATCATTATTTACTTGCTTTGACTCCGGTTTGGGAGTTGGGAAGGTCAGTATCCCTGTCCTTTCACGGAGGCAAAGCCATGAACGCGCCATCAAAGTCGTCAAACGGAACACCGGTATATCTGCCAGAAGGCATGAAGCCGGCCCATGGACTTTATGACCCGAAGAATGAGCATGATGCCTGCGGCATCGGCCTTTTTGCCAATATCCATAACAAGAAGAGCCATGAGATTGTCACCCGTGGCCTCGATATTTTGCGCAACCTTGAACATCGCGGCGCTGTGGGGGCTGATCCCAAGGCTGGCGATGGCGCTGGCATTCTCATACAAATTCCACATGAGTTCTTTGCTGCCGAGGCCAAGAAGAATGGCTTTGATCTGCCTGCGGCTGGCCACTATGGCGTGGGCTTTCTGTTCATGCCGCGCGAGGCGGTTTACCGCCAGGATATCGAGCGCATCTGGTGGGAAGCGGCGCGCGACGAAGGCCTGAAAGTTCTGGGCTGGCGCGATGTGCCGGTTGATTCCAATGTTCTCGGCTATTCGGTGAAGGGAACAGAGCCCATTCACCGCCAGGTGTTCATCGGCAAGGGGCCAACCATTCGCGATGAAAACCATTTTGAGCGCAAGCTGTTTGTATGCCGCAAAGTGGTGTCGAACCGCGTGCATGATGTGCTGGCGGTGAAGGCACGGACTTACTATCCCGTCTCGGTTTCCTGCCGCACAGTTGTCTACAAGGGCCTCGTGCTCGGCAAGGACGTGTCGGAATATTATCTCGACCTGAAGGATGAGCGTGTTCAATCGGCCTTTGCGCTGGTGCATCAACGTTTCTCCACCAACACATTCCCAAGCTGGCCGCTGGCGCATCCTTACCGCTTCATCTGCCACAATGGTGAAATCAACACCGTGCGCGGCAATTTCAACTGGATGGCGGCGCGCCAGGCCAACATGAAGAGCGACGTTCTGGGCGAAGACCTGGACAAGCTCTGGCCGATTTCTTTCGAGGGCCAATCCGACACGGCGATTTTTGACAACGCCTTGGAGCTTCTCACCATGGGTGGCTATTCGTTGCCGCATGCGATGATGATGATGATCCCGGAGGCCTGGGCCGGCAATCCGCTGATGGATGAAGACCGCCGCGCCTTTTACGAGCATCACGCCGCGATGATGGAACCATGGGATGGCCCCGCCGCCATGGTATTCACCGATGGCAAAGTGATCGGCGCCACACTGGACCGCAACGGCTTGCGCCCTTCGCGCTATCTCACCACCGATGATGGCTTCATCATGCTGGCCTCTGAAATGGGCTGTCTTGAATTTGATGAAACCAAGATCAACAACAAGTGGCGCCTGCAGCCCGGCAAGATGCTGCTCATTGATCTCGACAAGAAGAAGATCATTTCAGACGAAGACCTGAAGAAGGAACTTTCCACCGCCCATCCCTATAAGGAATGGCTGAAGCGCACGCAGGTTGTGTTGCGTGACTTGCCCAAGGCCAAGACAGCGCGGCCCAAGATTGCTGTGCCACTGCTCGACCGCCAGCAGGCCTTTGGTTACACCAGGGAAGACCTCGCCATTCTGATGGCACCGATGGCTGAAAGCGGCCAGGAGGCCATTGGCTCCATGGGCAATGACGCGCCCATCTCGGCACTGTCTGACCGTTCGAAGATGTTAGACACTTATTTCAAGCAAAACTTCGCGCAGGTGACCAACCCGCCGATTGATCCGATCCGCGAAGAACTGGTGATGAGCCTTGTGAGCTTCATCGGTCCGCGCCCGAACTTGCTCGATTTGAAGGGCACCTCCAAGCACATGCGGCTGGAAGTGTCTCAGCCCATTCTCACCAATGAGGAGCTGGAGCGTATTCGCAATATCGGCAGCGTGCGCGAAAATCCGTTCAAGACGGCAACGATCGACGTCACCTATGACGTGGCCAACGGCCCGGAATATATGGAAGCGGCATTGGATAGCGTGTGCGCCCTGGCTGAACGCGCCGTGAAGGATGGCTATAACATCATCATCCTGTCTGACCGTGCGGTTTCCGCCGAGCGTACGCCGATCCCGGCGCTGTTGGCCACTTCGGCCACGCATCATCATTTGATCCGCAAGGGCTTGCGCACGCAGGTGGGCCTGGTGGTTGAATCAGGCGAGCCGCGCGAAGTGCATCAGTTCTGCATGCTGGCTGGCTATGGCGCGGAAGCAATCAATCCCTATCTCGCTTTCGAAACGCTGGAAGCCATGCTGCCTACGCTGGATGAAAAAGTTTCGGCTTATGAGGCGGTGAAGCGCTTCATCAAGGCGGTGGACAAGGGCATTCTCAAGGTGATGTCCAAGATGGGCATCTCCACTTATCAATCCTATTGCGGCGCGCAGATTTTTGACGCGGTGGGCTTGTCGAGTGAGTTTGTAAAGAAATTTTTCACGGGCACCGCCACGCAGATTGAAGGTGTGGGCCTCAAGGAAATCGCGGAAGAAAGCTTCAGGCGCCATGAAGATGCATTTGGCCTGAATCCCGTTCTCACCACATCGCTCGATGTGGGTGGCGACTATGCCCAGCGCATGCGCGGCGAAGCACATGTATGGACGGCGGAAACCGTTTCCTCCCTGCAACATGCGGTGCGTGGCAACTCCCTGGATAAGTACAAGGAATATGCGCGCCATATCAATGAGCAGAATGAAAAACTGAAGACCATCCGCGGCCTGTTCCGGATCAAGACGGCTGAGGAAATGGGCAAGCAGCCCGTGACCATTGAAGATGTGGAATCGGCCAAGGACATTGTGAAGCGTTTTGCCACGGGCGCGATGAGCTTTGGCTCGATCAGCCGCGAGGCACACACCACATTGGCCATCGCGATGAACCGCATTGGTGGCAAGAGCAACACGGGCGAGGGTGGTGAAGAGTCTGATCGCTTCAAGCCGCTGCCCAACGGGGACTCAATGCGTTCTGCCATCAAACAAGTTGCCTCTGGCCGGTTTGGGGTGACTGCGGAGTATCTGGTCAATTCCGACATGATGCAGATCAAGATGGCTCAGGGTGCCAAGCCCGGCGAAGGCGGGCAGCTGCCCGGCCACAAGGTTGATAATGTCATTGCCAAAGTGCGCCATTCGACGCCGGGCGTGGGCCTGATTTCGCCGCCGCCGCACCATGACATCTATTCGATCGAAGATCTGGCGCAGCTGATTTACGACTTGAAGAATGTAAACCCCGCTGGCCTGGTTTCGGTGAAGCTGGTTTCTGAAGTGGGTGTTGGCACAGTGGCGGCCGGCGTTTCCAAAGCGCATGCCGACCATGTGACCATTTCCGGTTATGAAGGTGGCACTGGTGCATCGCCGCTCACTTCCATCAAGCATGCGGGTTCACCGTGGGAAATTGGACTCGCCGAAACGCAGCAGACTTTGGTGGCCAATGATTTGCGCGGGCGCATTGCCGTGCAGGCTGATGGTGGCATCCGCTCTGGCCGTGACGTGATCGTGGCAGCGCTGCTGGGTGCTGATGAAATCGGCTTTGCCACGGCGCCGCTGATTGCCGCTGGCTGCATCATGATGAGGAAGTGCCATTTGAACACTTGCCCCGTGGGTGTGGCGACACAAGACCCGGAACTGCGCAAGAAGTTCAAGGGCCAGCCGGAACATGTGATCAACTTCTTCTTCTTTGTGGCCGAAGAACTGCGCGGCCTGATGGCTGCGATGGGAATTCGCAAGTATGATGAATTGATCGGCGCCACTGAGTGGCTGGACACCAAGAAGGCCATTTCCCATTGGAAGGCCAAGGGGCTGGATTTCTCCAAGCTCTTTGCCAAGGCAGATGTGACGGGGCCGGTTGCCACCAAGCATGTGAGCAAGCAGGATCATGGCCTCGACAAGATTTTGGACCGTGAGCTGATCGCCAAGGCTTTGCCTGCGCTTGAAAAGGGTGAGGCTGTGGTGATTGAGGCCAAGATCAGGAACCGCGACCGCACGGCGGGTGCGATGCTCTCTGGCGAAGTGGCCAAGCGTTATGGCCATGCTGGCTTGCCGGAAGACACGATCACCGTGAAGCTTTCGGGCACTTCGGGCCAGAGCTTTGGGGCCTGGGGCGCGCATGGCGTGACTTTCGATCTAACAGGCGAAGGCAATGACTATGTGGGCAAGGGCCTTTCTGGGGCCAAGATCATCATCAAGCCGAATGAGAAGATCGGCTTTGTGCCAGAGCGTTCCATCATCGTGGGCAACACGGTGCTTTATGGTGCAATCACTGGGGAAGCCTATTTCCGTGGTGTGGCAGGTGAACGTTTTGCCGTGCGCAACTCCGGCGCAGTTGCTGTGGTTGAGGGAACGGGTGACCATGGTTGCGAGTATATGACGGGCGGCTGCGTGCTGGTGATCGGCCCCACGGGCCGCAACTTCGCGGCCGGCATGTCGGGTGGTGTTGCCTATGTTCTCGATGAAGACAAGACTTTCGAGAAGCGTTGCAACTTGGCCATGGTGGATCTGCAGCCCATTCCCGAAGAGGAAGAGCTGATCGAGAGGCAACAACATCACGGTGGTGATCTTGAAAGCCATGGATTGGTGGACATCACCAGCCGCATGGACAAGAATGATGCCACGCGCATACATGAGCTTCTTGCGCGCCACTACAAATATACAGGTTCAACCCGCGCCAAGGTGATCCTTGATGACTGGGCAAATTATCTGCCCAAGTTTGTGAAGGTGATGCCAGTTGAATATGCACGCGCGCTTGCCGATTTGGAAAAGGCGCAAGCCACCAGCAACGGTATGACCGTTGGCGTAAAGAGGAGTGCCTAAGCATGGGCAAGATCACAGGCTTTCTTGAAATCGACCGTCAGGAGCGCAAATATGGCCCGGCGGCTGACCGGGTTCGCAACTACAATGAGTTCTTCATTCCCTTGGGTGATGAAGGCACAAAGTCACAAGCGGCGCGCTGCATGAACTGCGGTATTCCCTATTGCCACAGTGGCTGCCCAGTGAATAACCAGATCCCGGATTGGAACGATCTCGTCTATCGCGGCAATTGGGAAGAGGCTTCGCGCAACCTTCACAGCACCAACAATTTTCCTGAATTTACTGGCCGGGTTTGCCCCGCCCCTTGCGAGGCGAGTTGCACGCTGAACATAGATGACAACCCCGTCACCATCAAAACCATTGAATGTGCGATTGTTGACAAGGCCTGGGAAAATGGCTGGCTGAAGCCGCAGGTTGCCGCAGAAAAGACGGGCAAGAAGGTTGCAGTGGTTGGGAGTGGGCCTTCGGGCATGGCGGCTGCGCAGCAACTCGCGCGGGCGGGCCACGAAGTGCATCTGTTTGAGAA
Source organism: Hyphomicrobiales bacterium (assembly GCA_043731995.1). Taxonomy (GTDB): domain Bacteria; phylum Pseudomonadota; class Alphaproteobacteria; order Rhizobiales; family Aestuariivirgaceae; genus Aestuariivirga. The sequence continues at coordinate 149 of JAYTIG010000044.1, read as the reverse complement.
GAACGCCAAGGTTGGCGGGTTGATGCGCTATGGCATTCCTGATTTCAAAATAGAAAAGCATCTGATTGATCGCCGTGTAACACAGATGGAAGGCGAGGGTGTGACCTTCCACTACGGCGCCCACATCGGCGTAACGCAGGATGCCAAGC
>JAYTIG010000043.1:0-16731 GCA_043731995.1 Hyphomicrobiales bacterium | reverse complement strand
ATTGGGCGCGTTCGCGTTCGGAGGGCTTTTCAAGCGCCACAATGCGGGCACCACGCGGGTTCAAATGTTCCATGAAGCGTTTGATGGTGCCGCCCTTGCCTGCTGCATCACGGCCCTCGAAGATTACCACAATGCGTTCGCCGGATTCCTTGATCCAGTTTTGGGCTTTGAGGAGTTCGACATTGAGCTCCTCCATCTCTTCCTCATAGGCTTTGGTGCCCAGGCGGTTCTTGTAAGGAAACTCGCCTGTCTCAAAGGCATGGCGAACCGCCTCTGGGTCATGGCGCAGCTGCTGCGGCGTCTTGCTGGGCACTTCCGGCGCGATGCCAACCTCAGGCCTGGAATTTGGGGCTGTGTCATCTGTGGGGTCTTTTTCGGGCGGGGCCGTTTCAGACATGTGTTTCCTCGGCTGCTTGTGACCGTTTGGTGAAGGGCACAAACTGCGCGCAAGTGTGCAGGCCTGTCATTGATTTGAGTCAAACAGAGGTTGCAACTACCATGGGCAGAAGACACTCAGATCTTCTTGAGCCCGGCCTCAATGCTGGCGCGGCGGGCTTCGAGGAAGGGCGGCAGAGAGAGAGTTTCGCCCAATTTGTCCATGGGCTCATCGGCCTGGAAGCCGGGACCATCAGTCGCTAGTTCAAAAAGGATGCCACTGGGCTCGCGGAAATACAGGCTCTTGAACCAGAAGCGATCCACCGGTCCGGAATTGGGAATGCGCAATTGCTGCAGGCGGCTGGCCCAGGCATCATACTCGCCCATCGGGATGTTGAAGGCCACGTGATGCACGGCACCCGCACCCTGCATGGCGCGGCCCAACTGCGGTTCCACCTTGATGTGAAGCTCAGTCACAGGGCCCTGGCCTTGCATCTTATAAACATGCGTGTCACCAAAGGGTGTCTTGCGCTTCATGCCCATCGCGTCGGTGAGCACAAGATCCGTGTACTGAAGCTCAGCCACACTCAATGTGATGGGGCCGAGACCGCGAATCTGATGCTGCGCCAGAACCGGGCTTTTCTCCCACGCATGCGCGGGCGTTTCGCTCTCATCATCCACCAGCGCAAGCCGTTGCCCCTCGAAATCCTCGAAGACAATGACACGGCGGCCATTTTCTTCCGTCTCTTTTTCGGCATTTACGCCAAGCGATTTGAAACGATCAGCCCAATAGGAAAAGGCCGCGTCGCCCTTGATGCGCAGGCCGGTGCGAATAATGGAATTGGTTCCGCGCCGCTCACGCCCCGTGGGCCAATCGAAGAAGGTGATATCGGTGCCAGCGCTGCCAAGGCCGTCGGCATAGAACAGGTGATAGGCCGAAGTGTCGTCCTGGTTCACGGTTTTCTTGACGAGGCGCAGGCCCAGAACCTGGGTGTAAAACTGGTGGTTCTTGGGCGCGTCAGCCGTGACAGCAGTGAGGTGGTGAAAGCCATTGAGTTGCATGGCGTCTCATATAGGGCATGCGTAAGGAATTTTCATCCCGCAATTTGCGGCATTGGCTGGCGCAGCATAAGTCTCATGTGTCCTGCTCAAAATCATCCTGCCTGAAATTTTCGCAGCCGATCCTTGCGGCCCAAGTGTTGGGCAACGAAAGCCACCAAATTGCATGGGTCACGGTTGACTTAGTTGGCATGCTTTATGACACGCCGTCTTCAAATTCGCGTATAAGTGGGAACTGGCGAGGGCATTGATGATCGATTGTTCCAGGCCAGAGGATCTTCATGCTTGCAGTGCTTGATGTGTTGACGCTGGCGCGGGCCCAGTTTGCATTTACGGTGTCGTTTCACATTGTGCTGCCCGCTTTTACAATTGGTCTGGCCAGTTATCTGGCGGTGCTGGAGCTTCTCTGGCTGCGCGGAGCAGGGGACGTCTATCGCCAGCTCTTTGATTTCTGGAAGAAAATATTCGCCGTCGTCTTTGGCATGGGCGTGGTTTCCGGGCTCGTGATGTCCTATGAATTCGGCACCAATTGGTCAGTGTTTTCAGACAGGGCCGGCCCTGTGATCGGGCCCTTGATGGGCTATGAAGTATTTTCGGCGTTTTTTCTCGAAGCTGGCTTTCTTGGTGTCATGCTTTTCGGGGCTGGGCGTGTGGGCAAAGGTTTACATTTTTTTGCGACCTTGATGGTGGCTGCGGGCACACTCATTTCAGCGTCATGGATTCTGGTTGTGAACAGCTGGATGCAAACACCACAGGGATTTGCCATCAATGCGGTGGGGCAATTCATTCCCACCGACTGGTGGACAGTAATATTTACACCTTCGTTGCCTTACCGCTTTGTGCATATGGTTCTGGCCGCCTATCTCACCACTGCATTGACTGTGGGCGGGGTCGGCGCATTTCATCTGTTACGCCGGCCCACTGCACCGGCGCCGCGCAAAATGCTGTCGATGGCCATGTGGATGGCCGCACTGGTTGCGCCGCTGCAGATTCTGGCAGGCGATCTGCACGGCCTCAATACGTTGGAATATCAACCCGCAAAAGTTGCCGCGATGGAGGGCGATTATGAAACCCGCGCTGGCCAGCCGCTCATCCTGTTTGGCATTCCGGATGACGCTGCTGAAGTCACACGCTATGTGATTGAAATTCCCAAGTTGGGTTCGCTCATCCTGACACATCGGTTCGATGGCGAGGTGAAAGGCTTGAAGGCCTTTGTGCCAGAACAACGGCCAAAGGCAGCGGTGGTTTTCTGGTCCTTCCGTTTGATGGTCGGGTTGGGCCTGCTGATTTTCGGCCTTGGGTTATGGAGCCTTGGCCTGCGCTGGCGTCGTAAGCTCTACGCAAGCCGCCGCTTTCTCTGGTCTGCGCTTGTGATGGCGCCTGCTGGATTTGTTGCGGTGCTGGCCGGGTGGGTGACGACAGAGGTAGGTCGCCAACCTTATGTCATTTATGGCCAGATGTTGACGCGTGACGCCATTTCGCCTGTCGCTGCGCCCGCGGTGGGTTTTACGCTTGGCGCCTTCATCATCGTCTATCTTGTGGTTTTTGGCGCGGGCATTTTCTATGTGTTGCGCCTGTTTGCAGCGGGGCCCGATGCCGATGTTGCAGTTCTGCATGAGGGCCCTTTGCGCAGCCTGGCGATGACGGCTGAGATGAGGGATCAAAATGGAAATTGATTATCCCCTTATCTGGGCCTTCCTGATCGCCACCGCAGTTCTGGCCTATGTCATTCTCGACGGGTTTGATCTGGGCATTGGCGCGCTATTCCTCTTGCACCCCAGCAAACAAGACCGCGATGTGATGATGAACAGCGTGGCCCCGGTTTGGGATGGGAACGAAACCTGGCTTGTGCTGGGCGGTGGTGGATTGCTGGCGGTATTTCCGCTGGCCTATGCCATCATTATGCCTGCGCTGTATCTGCCCATCATTGCCATGTTGTTGGGCCTTATCCTGCGCGGCGTGGCGTTTGAGTTTCGCGCCCGCGCCACTACCCATCGTTACCTGTGGGATTGGTCATTTGCCTGGGGCTCCATAATTGCGGCCTTATCCCAGGGCTTTGCACTTGGCGCCTTGGTGCGTGGCATTCCTGTGACAGGAAGGCACTATGCGGGCGGCATGTGGGATTGGCTTTCGCCCTTCAGCCTGGTGACGGGGCTCGCCCTGCTTGTGGGCTATGGCCTGCTGGGCGCGTGTTGGCTCATCATGAAGACCACAGGCCCCTTGCAAGAAAGCGCGCAAAGAAATGCGAAACTGCTGGGCGCTTCGACTCTTTTTCTCATCGGCGTGGTGAGCCTTTGGACACCGCTGATCAACCCGGATTATTTCAGCAAATGGTTTGCCTGGCCCGTCGTGCTCTACAGCATGGTGGTGCCGCTGTTGCTGCTGGCTTGTGCGTTGGCCTTGTATAAGGGCTTGACCCGCAGTTCAGACTGGTTGCCCTTTGTGGCAGCATTGGCCATTTTTGTAACATGCTTTGCAGGCTTGGGCATCAGTTTCTATCCCTATATCGTGCCCACATCAGTCACCATCTGGCAAGCGGCAGCGCCAGACACGAGCTTGCGCTTCCTGCTGGCAGGGGCTGTGGTGCTATTGCCCTTGATTCTGGCTTATACGGCCCATGCCTATTGGGTGTTCAGAGGAAAAACCAAACCCGGCGATGGCTATCACTAAACGCGTGAAATGAACTTGAGTGGCGGACGCTCGCATCCGCTCGCCCGCACGCTCTCTATATTTGATTTGTCGCATCTTTTCATTCTCAGGTGATTCCACTTGATCGCTCGAAGCTCTATCCCGCAATTTGCGGGTCCGGCTGGCCCAGCACAAAGCCTTTGCCGTCCAGCTTGTAAACGTCGGGCCTGAAATTAACGCGGCCATCTTCCGTGGCCCAGGCTGTGAGATACATGAAGCGCACATCGGTTACATTGCGCAGCATCACCTGTTGGGTTTGACGGCTGGCGATGATGGGCTCAAAATTGGCTTCTTCATAACCATCCTGGCCATTCATGATCCAGGTGATGAGATTTTTGACCTTGTCCACCCGCACGCAGCCGGAGCTTTCCCAGCGGTCATTGGTGGCAAAGAGTTCGCGGTGCGGCGTGTCATGCATATAGACCATGAACTTGTTGGGGAAATTGATCTTTACATTGCCCAGCGCGTTGTGATCGCCGGGGTCTTGCACGAAAACAAAGCGGTCTGGCGGCGTCTGCTGCCAATCCACTGATGCAGGATCAATCTCGGGCCCGCGCACGCCGTCATAAACATGGATGCCCATGCCTTGCAGATAATGCGCGTCCTGCATCATCTTGGGGATGATGTCTTTGGCTACGATTGAGGCTGGCGAACTCCAGGTGGGATTGAAGAGAATGTCACTCACACGGCTTTTCAGCGAAGGCGTTGGCCTGTCCAACTTGCCCACCACCACGTTGTGCCGCGAATAAAGCTGGCCCAATTCCACCGATTCGAGTTGTGCGGCGGGAATGTTCACGGCCACGTAACGCGGACCGAGGTCACGCATGTGTTCGGTGATGCGCGGGGCATTGTCTTTCAATTGATAGAGCCGCGCCTCAGCGCTGATGTTCATGTCCTGCCGCGTGCGCTCGTCCAGGTGGCCCGTGGGCAGCGCGCCATGATTATACTGAAAGGCGCGAATGGCGGTGGCGATGCCAGCATCCCACTGGCTTGCCGTATTTCCGGCCAAGGTGTCGAAATCCAGATAACCTTCACGCACCAGCCGCTGGCGCAGCAGGATGATGCGAGCGGGTTTGGCGGTTTTGTCGTAGTGGCCGGGCGGCAACAGGGGCCAGCCACCACCAGCCACGATTTCATCATATTGGGCAATGGCGCCACGCAAGGCTTCAAGCGAGCCCAGTGTCAGCATGGGGGCCTGGCCCTGACCGGCAAGGATTTCGGTTTTGGTGGCCAGCTTGCCCTGCATGGCCATGCGCGGCGCAATGGAAGTGACAGAGCCGATATTGGCAGGGTCTTCGGCGCGCGCCGGCAAGCTGAAAGCAATGGGCGCCAAGGCGGTGGCCCGGATAAAACTGCGGCGGCTGATGCGCTGAAACACTTTGTTAACTCACTTCGTCCCGAACTTGAACTTGGACGATCTTGGTAAACGCACACTTAAGAGGGCGGCGCCTGGCGCGGCACTGCAGCAAATAGTTGTATCGCCAGTGATGTGGATCGAGAAGCCGAAGCCGGCCTTAGGCTGCGGACGCCGGGTTGTCCTGGGCTGGCTCAAGCAGCGGCACGTTCTCCATGTCTTCCGCCTTGCGGCGAATGATCACAATGCGGCTGTGCTGAATTTCTGATGCTTCAGCTGCTGGGGCGGCTTTGGGTTCGGCTAGGCGTTGCTGAACCGCGGTCCCGACATCAGCCGTGACTGGTGCTTGCGCAGAAAATGGCGTTTCGGCATTGGCCGCAGCTGCTTCAGACTTGGGTTGAATTGGTTTGTGTTGGATTACCAGTTTGGCACCGCGCGGAATAATTTCGGTATTCTCATTTTGGCTTGTGTTGATAATTGGCTTGGGCGGCGGGGCAGGCTCAAAAATTGCTTCATCGGCCTTGAAGGGATCTGCGTCTTTGACGGTTGTATGTTCCGGCACTCCCAGTGCGGTGGATTGGGCCGGGCCGAGCTGTTGATCGAGGTCAGATACCAAACGCAGGGCGCGCTCCACACCTTTGCTTACGGCTGGAGGGCCGGAGAAGGACTGTTTGGAAAGTGCGGCCAACTTGGCGAAAAGCTGTCCTTCCGCCGAAAGTTCGGCAGGCTTCTGTTCAATTGCGGCAATGTCGCGACGGGCGGCAGCAATGGCATCACGCGCCTTCTGCAGCGTTTCGCCATCATGGCCCGTGCCGGAGACGGATTGGATATGGCGTTCCAGCTTGGCGATGGAGTCAAGGATGCGCTCACTTTCGCTGCTGCGCAGGCGCTTTTCATAGCCGTCGAGGAACCAGCGGCCACGGGGTGTTTCTTTGACAGCGCTCAGAATCTCATCAATTGATTCCGGAAAGGTCTGTTCAACCGCACCCCATTCGCCCGTACCCATGACTTACTCCACAAACTGGCATGCACCTGACACAGGTGCGCGTTGCGCCCTTTATCGTGGAAACTGGTGAATCTTTGGTTTAGTTTGACGACTGTTGTGACAAATCAATTTTGAAATGGCCCAACATCTCCGTTTAACACATTGAAATTCAATATTTTATGGCACTTGCTGACATGGCGGCAAGCCGGCGTTTTGCGCCGCGCAAACTATCAGCCCGCGACTTCGGATTCAGGTTTTCCCTCAGCTACGCGCTGTTGATGATCGGTTCGGGCATCCAATTGCCCTTCCTGCCGCTGTGGCTTTCAGCCCGTGGGCTTACAGTTTCAGAGGTGGCCACGGTGGTGGCGGCGATGACAGCAGTGCGCGTTGTCGGAGCGCCCCTGTTTGCCAGTCTTGCAGATTATACGGGCCGGCGCTTTCTGGTGATCCGTGGCTGCGCCATTGGCGCACTTCTGGCGTATGCCATACTTTCCCAGATGCAGAGCTATCCGCTCATTTTGGGTTTTGGGCTTTTGGCGGCACTGCTCTTCGCGCCGGTGTTTCCTTTGACTGAAGGCTATAGTGTTGACACCTCCGCCCGCGTCGGGTTGGACTATGGGCGCTTGCGGCTTTGGGCGTCAGTCAGCTTTCTGACGGGCAGCCTCTTGTCTGGCGCTTTGCTGACGTGGATTCCCGCCAGCCAGACGATGTTGCTGATAGCACTTGGTCAATTCCTCACAGTCTGCGCCACTTTCGTCTTGCCGCCAGAACCGCAACATTTGCCCCATCATCAGCATGTGAGTGCGGATGTGGTGGGCGGTGCATTGCAATTTCTTTTTGCGTCGCGCTTCACCGTGTTTCTGGTGGCTGCCAGCCTTGCCAATGCCTCGCATGGCATTCTCTACGGCATATCAACTTTGCATTGGACGGGCCTCGGCTTCAGCACCTTTGAAGTGGGTGCGCTTTGGGCTGCGGGCATCATTGCAGAAGTGACGATGTTCTTTTTCTCGGGCCCATTGGTGAAGCGCCTTGGCGTTGCCCGCCTGCTCAGCCTGGGCCTGGCTGGTGGCTTGGTGCGTTGGACAGGCATGGCCTTTGCCACCAATCTTTATCTCATCGGGCTGTTGCAGGTGTTGCACTGCGTGACTTTTGTCGTGGCGCATCTTTCGCTGATGCATTTCATCCGGATGAATGTGCCGCTGAAATTGCGCAACACGGCGCAGGGGCTCTACACCGCATTTGCTGCGGGCCTGTTGCTGTCGAGTGTCACTTGGGCATCAGGGCCGCTTTATGCGCGCTATGGTGGACATGCTTTCCTGTTCGCTTCCGCGCTGTCGGCGCTTGGCCTTTGCATTGCGCTGTTCAATCTTTATAGACTCAACCCCACAAGGCCGATGGTGGCGGAAACATCAGGCCCTTTGAATAGCTGATAGCGGGTTCGCGGTCTTTGGCCAGCAGCAATGGGCCATCGAGATCCACATAGTCTGCCATTTGTGCCACCAGAAAAGCCGGGGCCATCGCCAGCGAAGTGGCCAACATGCAGCCAATCATGATTTTGAATTCTGCTTCTTGTGCGGCACGAGCCATGGCGAGAGCATCGGTAAGGCCACCGGTCTTGTCGAGCTTGATATTCACAGCATCATATTTGCCGACAAGGCCGGGCAGGGATGCGGCGTCATGGGCGCTTTCATCTGCGCAGATCAGCACATCACATTTGATGTGGCGCAGGGCTTCATCATCGCCCGCAGGCAGAGGCTGTTCCACCAGTTCCACGCGATGTTGCGCGCAGGCCGCGAACATTTTTGTGATACTGCCCTCACGCCAGCCTTCATTGGCATCCACAATCAGGCGCGCAGTTGGAACTGCAGCGCGGATGGCGGCCAATCGTTGCTCGTCGCCTTCGCGGCCCAGTTTCAATTTCAACAGTGGCAGGTGAGCGGCTTTGGCGGCAGCGGCTGCCATGGCTTCCGGCGTATCAAGGCTGATGGTGAAGGCGGTTATTTTGGGTTGTGGTTCAACAAGGCCAGCCACTTTCCAAGCGGGAGTTCCCGTTTGTTTGGCCTGCAAATCCCACAACGCACAATCGAGCGCGTTCTGTGCGGCTTTGGGCAAGTTCAATTTGTTCACATCATTGCGTGTGATGCCTGCTTCGATCTTTGCCCGTGAAGCCTCCAGCGCGGCCACGCATTGCGGCACGGTTTCATTGTAGCGCGCATAGGGCACAGCCTCGCCCCTGCCGCTCACGCCATCTTGCGCCAATTCCACCAGCACCACGTCGGCCGCAGTTTTTGATCCGCGCGAAATGGTAAAAGTGCCAGCGATGGGGAAAGATTGAGAGGAGAGGGTGAGTTTGAGCATGGGTGCAGATACCATCCATTGCCCGGTCATTCCAGCTACGGTGTCTGATATCTCTATCTCACCCTGAAGTGCCCGCGCTTGGGCGAGCTTCGAAGGGTGCGTCACCGCTCTGAACTTTTGGCACATGCTTCGAGGTTCGCTACGCGAGCACCTCAGCGTGAGTATGGATAAAAAACGGCGGGAACATGCCCGCCGCTGATCAGTTTGGTGCTGGAATTTCGTATCAGCTCTGGCTTGGCAGCCTTCCTGCAACTTCGGCAAGCATCACATAAATGCGGCCCTGTTCGGAACCCAGAACCTGTTCCATCACGGCTTCTGCGCCATCGGTTTCGGAAACACTGTCGAGCAGTTTTTCGAACAGGCGGTTATAGGCCTGGATGCGGCTGCGCAGCAGGCGCTCTTCGGCATAACGGCCCTCAAGTGCCTTGATCAGCTTGCGGCTTCTGCTTTCATAGAGGCGCAAGGTGTAAACGCTCTTGTCGCTGGCGGCATAGCGCTTTTCCAGATCGCGCGGCAGCTGGCCTTCAATCGCTTCCACCACATCGCGGGCCGAAACATTCAGCTTGGTGTTGAAGGTATCAACTTCCTTGGCCAGTGCCGCGATCTTGGGCGCTGATGCAGGTTGCGGCGCTTCCACGCGCGGCGCTGGGGCAGGTGCTGCCACGCGAGCAGGCTCACGGTAACTGGCTTGGAACGTGGAGGTTTCTGCCGGTGCTGGTGTGCGTGGCGACATGAAGCCGGGGCCGGAGAAATCCAGCGTGCCGGTTTGCTTTCTCACCACATCGGCCAGTGCGTTGAGCGCACTGATCTGATCGGCGACCACGCGGCGCATGGCGTCGGCATTGCTGCGGGTCTCTTCCGGCAGGTCGATCACGGCACGCTTCAATTCACCGCGCGCGGCGTCAATGTCTTTGACCACCTGTTGAGCGGTGATGCGCATATCCTGTGCTGTCTGCTGGAAGTCAGATGCTGTCGAAGACAGCATCTCGTTCATGTTCGAGAGCGCGCGCTCATGCTGCTCGCGCAAGGCGCGGGCGGCTTGCGAAACTTGCGCCGAGGAGTTGGTTTCGAGTTTGCGCAGTTCTTCTTCCAGGCGCCCAAGGGCGGCGGAGCTTTGGTCGGCCACAAGGCGGCTGATGTGCTGGGCGCGGCCTTCGGCTGCAGACAAGCTTTCCTCGATCAAGTTCATGTAGCCAGACATGGTCTTGTCGACTTCGCTGGCGCGGCGGTTGGCGTCGTTCACCAGATTGTCCAGCAGGTCGCGGCGGTTTTGCAGCATGTGCTCCATTTCGAGGTTGAACTTGTCCACCGACTTGTCCACCAGTGAAGACACATCTTCCAGGCGCTCTGAAATGCGGCTGCCCGTCATTTCCAATTTGCCGGTGAGCTGCATGGAAACACTTTCCAGCCTGCTGTCGATGTCGCCTGCAGCAGAGGCAAGCTGATCAGCCAGGAAGATATTGGTGGTTTCTACATGCTTGGCGAATTTCTTTGAGGCATCGTCCAGCTTGTTGGCTGATACGGAGCTCGCGCTGTCAAATTCGGAAACCGCCTTGTCGATGCGGCCCACGAGCAAGCCGGTTTCCTGCTCGAAGCGACCGGAAATCTGCAGGGTGGTTTCGCCCAGGCCTTCGGAGAAGGCATCGCGGGCCTTGCCCAGATCAGTGAAGATCTGGCCTGAAGCCGTATCCAACACTTCGGCAAAGCGCTTGCCCTGACCGTCAAGGCGTTTGGATATCTCGGTGGTGACCACTTCGAGATGGTCTGTTGCCAAGTCAAAGCGTTCGCCCAATTCCCTGGTGGTGCCATGCAACCTGTCGAACATCGACTGGCTGGCGCCCTCGATCTTGTCTGTCACTTCGCGGGCTGCCGAGGTCAAGGTTGAAGCTGCGTTTACAGCGGTGGTGGCAAATGAATTCGTCACAGTGTTGGAGCTTTGGTCCAACTGCTCTGTCAGCATGCGGGTGTTTTCATTGAACAGAGCTTCAAGTTCAGTTGAGGCCTGCTCCAACTGATTGCCCAGGCGGCGTTCAGTTGCCACCAGCAATGTGCCCAACTGGGTGGAAGAAGCATCCATCTTGCCCGTGAGATTTTCAGTGACGGAGACAATGCGGTCAGTGGCCTGGCCTGCGGTGCCCTCAATGGTCTCATTGACGCGGGCCGCAACGGTTTCCAATTGATCGGTGAAATGCAGCGTGGCTTTGTCGAGGCCGGCAAACATATGCGAAGATGTGGCGTCGAGCTTGCCGGTGAGTTCTCTGCCGGCGCCGTCAATCCTGCCGGAGAGGGATTCAGACAGACCGCTCATCTGGCCCGTAAGATCCGCCGTCACATCCTGCAGGCGCGCATAGATCGACATCGACGTGTGTTCAAGTTTGCTGGACAAATCGCCCGACGCGCCGAGGAATGCGGTAAGCAGGCCATCACGCGTGGTGTTGAACTTCTGCACGAATTCGCCGGAAACATTAATCAGGCGGTCGGTAACAAGCCCGCCCGAGGTTTCAATGTTCTGCGCGAGTGCAAGGCCGGAGTCCTGCATCTGGCGGCTGACGATTTCAGAGGTTTCCTTCAAGTGAGCAGCGATGGTGCCGCTGGTGGAAACCAGCAGGTCATTCACATTGGCACCGATGCCCTGCATCTCTTGAGCCACCAAAGTGGAAGCGCGATTAAGGCTGGAGGCGACGGTGTTGGACGCATGGTCAAGGCGCTCAACGGATTCATTCAGCGTCATGGTGTGGCGTTCGGCAGAGGCCTGGAGGGCGCCCATAAGGCCTGAGCCTGAGGCACCAAGCTGGCTGATCAAGGCATTGCTGGTTTGGTCCATGCTGCCAACCAGCTGCGTGCCGGTTTGCATGAAGCGGTCATTGAAGCGGACTGCGGCAGTGTCCATGTCAGCGGCGAGACGGGCTGAGACTTGATCCACATGGTTTGCAAGGTCGCCACGTGCCAGGCTGAGTTTCTGCAGATAATCGGATGCGACACTTTGCAGGCCTTGCGTGACCAAGGCGTTGGATTGCTCAATGCGGGTTGCCGTGTCTGCGCCCACACGTTCAATCATTGCGGCGGCATCGCCGGAGACACTCTTCAACTGATAGGTGATGGCCTCGCCCAACTGGCCATAAGTTTGCACCAGCTCAGCCGCTGACTGCTTGGCGTTGTTGGAGGCGGAGTTGGAAAGGCGCTCAACGGTTTGAGCAACGTCTTGGTGCGCGCCGATCAGTTGTTCAGTGCTATGGCCAAGCATCTGCAGAAGGCTGGATTCCATGCCCTTGACTTCGGTGCCGAACTTGCGGGTTTCACTGCCAAGGTTTGATGCGGTGAAATTCAGGGTCTGGATATATTCCTGCAACTGGCTTGAGAAGCCGCGGAAGTCAGACACCAGCATGGTGGACATGCGTTCAAACTGCGTTGAGTGGGTGCCGATTTCCTGGCCGGTTTCAGCCGCACGCTGGGCCACATCTTCAATAGTGCGGGCCAGCTCGCCGGTGGAAGATTTCAGGCCGTCTTCAAGGCGGCCAAAGGTGGACAGGGCAAGGTTGATCACCTGACCGAGATTTTGCGTATTGGATTCGAGGCGCGACAGCATGGGCTGGGCATCGCTGTTCACCAGGTTCGAGGTTTGCTGCAAGGCGGCACGCTGGGTTTCAAGGCCGTTCACCAGGCTGCGGATGCGGTCTTCGTTTGAGCCGAAGGCACGCTCCACCGCCGAGATTTCCTTGTGGACAATTTCCTCAAGTGCTGAGGCGCGCTGAAATGCATGTTCAACGCCACCCACCAGCAGGTCAACCTCCTGGCGAACCGCTTGGGCGATGGAGGTGAGGCCATCAGTTGCAATGTCCTGCGGGCGGATTAGGCGCATGGCCTGATGCATCAACACTTCAGAAACCTGGCGCAGCTGTTGGGCGCGCCATTGGAAATAGGCAATCGTCAACATGCCGAACACCGGCAGCACGAGAAGGGCGATGGCCTGCAGGAATTCGGAGGGCGAATTCACTTGCTGGCTGGCCATGATTTCCTTGTAGATCCAGAACCAGCCAGCCACCCAGATTACGGAAATAACGGCAGCAATGATGATCACGTCATAAGACGGCGGGCGGCGCAGGCGCTGCAACATAATGGCCGTGCCGGGGTCATTCTCATTGGCAGGCCGGGTGCGGATGGCGGGTTCAATTGTGTCTTTGGCAGCAGCCATGGCCGGATTATCGAGTACCGGAACCCGATTGCGGCGGCGGTTGTCTGTCGGTTGTTTTGCCATCTGTTACGCACCTTATTGTTTGGCTGTTGCCAGCCTTGACCCAAGTCCAAACTTCCACGAGTAGAGATGGAAGGGCCTCATGGGCCTGGGAGTTATTACCTTCATATTAACCTATTTTGCCCCCGGCTTGAACCCGTTAAGGCCTTTCCGGCACCCCTAATTGAAGATTTGGTTAAAATCATGGAGTGAATTGAATCGACTCGGGAAATCGGGGTTTAGCGGTTCCGCGATAGAATGGCAGGGGAACGGGGAGCGTGGCGGCAATGCCGCTGCGATAGGTGTGATATTATGGCCAAGCAATTTAAGGTTGAGACTTTTCGACAGGATGCGACACGCCCTGCCGGGTCGGTGTTTGACCGGGCAGTGCTGGCCCATCACACCATGGATGATCTCGCTTTAGCGAATGAAATCATGAAGCTTTTCCTCGAGCAACTGACCCAACTCGAAACCGCCGACTGGCCAGGCCTCGACCTGACCTTTCAAATGCACACTCTGCGTGGTGCGGCGGCAGCGGTTGGAGCCATCCAGTTGCAATACCTCGCGGAAGAATGGTCTAACTACGGGACCCACATTGAGGAGACATTGAAGTCCGCAATCACAGCCTTCAGGCAAGCTGCTCAGGGCTTGTAGGCGGCGATTGCCTTCTCCAGGTCATCCTTTTCCTCACAACCTGAAGGACAAAGTGTGGCCAGCTTGGCGAGATTGGCCTTGGCCTTGTCCGGATCTTTCATCTGCAGAAACAGCTCGCCCTGATATTCAATGGCGGGTTTGAAGTTGGGATCAAAATCCAGCGCCTTGCCATAATAGGTGGCCGCCTGTTTCAAGTCGCCGCTCATGCGGTAGCTGAAGCCCAGCAGATTATAAACATCGACATCCTGATATTGGGTCACCATGGGCGAGAGCAGGCTAATGGCTGCTGGATAGTCCTTGGCGTCTATCTTGGCGCGGGCGGCGGCCAGATCAGGCTTGTCTGACGTGGCGGCATTGTCAATTGCAAAGGCCGATGGGGTGAAGGCAAGGCAGGCAGCCGCCAGCGCGACGATCAAATTCAATTTCATATTCAACTCCCTCAAGCCTTATCGATGGTCAGCACATAGTCTGCGCCATCCTTGGTTATCGTGCCGTAGCCGGGGAAGGGGAAATGATAGCCTGAGAGACCCAGCTTGTCGGCCACCAGCCTGTTCATCATCTTCTGGCGTGACGTAACCGCGGTTGGGCCGTCTTGATCATAAGCCCCCATCCAATCCGGGTGCGCCACATTCAGGGCGGGCATATACATGGTGTCATTGCTGAACATGTGTTGTGCATTGCCCGAAGAGAGCATGAAAGCGCGGTGGCCCGCTGTGTGGCCGGGTGCTTCCACGAAGCTCAGGCCCTTGGCCACTTCCCTTTCACCTGAAATTTGTGTGATGTTTTTCCAATTGGGGAAGACCGATTGAATGCGCTTGGCCAACGGCTTTCTGTCATCGGGCAGCTTGTCGAAAACTGCAGGGTCATTCCACCATTTGTATTCCACATCCGAAATCAGAATCTCGGCATTGGGAAACACTGGCGCGTTGGTGTCTTTTTCCATCAGGCCGAAGATGTGATCGGGGTGGCAATGGGAGATGAGTACCTTATTCACCTTGGCAGGGTCAAAACCCGCAGCCTTGAAGCTGTTCATGAATTTGCCCGCGGTGGGCACAACCTGTCCGCCGGTTCCGGCATCGCAGAGAATCACTTCATCGCCCTGCTTGATCGCTGAGACAGTGAAAGGCAGCGTGAGGAATGCATCGGTCAATCCCGCCTTGGTGAGGGCCGCCTTAACATCGTCAACTGAAGCGTTGGCCACCAGATTGGGTTTGTAGGGCCGCTCCCACACACCATCATGAATGGCTGTCACTTCAGTATCGCCCACTTTGTAGCGGGTGAAAGGCAAGGCAGGGTCTGGCGTTACTTGCGCTGCATCGGCAGCATTGATGATCAAGCGGCTATTGAGGCCGAAGGCGGCGGCAAGGGCAGTGCTGGCAACAAACGTGCGGCGGGTGAAGTTCATGGTGGTTCTCCTTCGTCAAATTGGTGATGCAAACCTGAGACTCCGGAACGTCCTGGAAAATTCGTCGTTCAAGAAAATGTGATGAGGGGAATAAATCCGGGCATGGTTGAGTCTTGTCAGAAGCACATGGATAGACCGGATGAGTTTCAACGCATTGCCATGCCGCAACTTCAGGCGGCTTATGGCCTGGCTTATACCTTGTTGCGTTCAAGGCCAGAGGCGGAAGACGCGGTGCAAGACAGTTACCTTCGCGCCCTTCGCGCCTTTCATCAATTTCGTGGCGAAGCCTTCAAGCCGTGGTTTCTGACCATCGTGCGCCATGTGTGTTACCGCCGCCTGCAACAGTTGAAGCGCGGCCACAATGTAATTTCACTGAATGAAGCACTGGTTGATGAAGGGCAGGTTTTCGATGTTGCCAGTGATGCACCAACACCGGAGGAGGTGTTGGTGCAAGCGGGGGAGGTTTCAGAACTTCAGAGAATTCTTGCTGCCTTGCCGCCCGCCTTGCGTGAGGTTTTGCACCTGAGGGAAATTGAGGAATTGAGCTACCAGCAAATTGCAACAGCTACCGGTGTTCCCATTGGCACGGTCATGTCACGGCTGTCGCGGGCGCGGGTGCAGGTGTTGCAAATTGTTGCGGGGCCGAAGGGAATGGATGGCAAAAATGCCTTGTGATGTGCAACGCGAAAAACTTGCCGCCTATTTTGATGGCGAATTGGCGGGTGCTGAACAAGCCACCATGGCGCGGCATATCGCGGGGTGCACTTCCTGTACGCAAGCGCTGCGCCAGCTTCAAGCTTTGCAGGCACGCCTGAAGAAGGAAGCATCAGCGTTGCCCGAGGGTTTGGCCGCGCGCGTCGAATTGGCTTTGGTTGATGCAGGTGAAGTGCAAGTGGTGCCAGCGGCGATTGCATCGCGCTGGCGCATGCCACAGTTGGCGGGTCTTGCGGCCTCCTATGTTGTTGTGGCTTTGGTGGCTGGTGGGTTGGGTTATTCCCTGATGGCGCGGCAGCAAGTTGCCGACGCAGTCAGCCATGATGTAGTGGCCGCACATGTGCGTGCCCTGATGCAGGAGGCTCCCTATCAGGTGGCCTCCAGCGACCAGCATACGGTGAAGCCGTGGTTTGCGGGCCGGGCCGAGTTTTCGCCGCAGGTGAGAGACTTCGGGCCTCAAGGCTTTGCGCTGGCGGGCGGGCGGCTGGATTATGTGGCAGGCCAGCGTGTGGCCGCGCTGGTTTACCGGCATGACAAGCATGTGATTGATCTTCTGATGTGGCCCACCGCCAAGCCAGACGCGGGCCCACAATTCTCCATGCGTGAGGGCTTCCACCTGGCCTCATGGATTTCGGGCGGGCTGGAAGCGCAGGCGATTTCAGACATGGGAGCCGATGAAATGAAGGCCTTTGCCGGCTTGGCCTCTGCACCCTGAACGCACATGCCTCAACGAACATCGCGCCCAAGAGTTGCGTTTCGGCCCGGCCTCTCCTAAATCCCCCGCCAACAGGAGAAGATATGGCAAAGATTACTTACATCCAGCATGATGGCAGCGAAATCACCGCAAACGGCGTGCCCGGCATGACGGTGATGGAAACCGCTGTGAAAAACCAGGTTCCCGGCATTGA
>JAYTIG010000042.1:0-6480 GCA_043731995.1 Hyphomicrobiales bacterium | reverse complement strand
CCATCACCCCTACCTTACATTTCGTCAACGGGCGTTACGCCCAGAACCTTCAGACCATTCGCCAAACAATAGCGAATCGCCCGCAAGAAAGCGAGACGCGTGAAGGTTACAGTATCCTGACCCTCCAAAATAAACCTTAATTGCGGCAGTTCTTTGCCCTTGCTCCACAGAGAATGGAATTCGCTGGCCAATTCATAGAGATAGAAGGAAATCCTGTGAGGCTCATGCGCCAGGGCGGCGGCCTCAATCACGCGCGGGAATTCAACGACCTTGCGGATCAGAGCCTTCTCGGCATCATCAGTCAGCAGGCTGAAATCTGCCGCGCCACCCAGATTGGCAGGCGCATTGCGTATGACAGATGAAATACGGGCATGGGCATATTGCACATAGAATACTGGATTATCCTTTGATTGCTCAGTGACTTTGGCAAAATCAAAATCCAGCGGCGCTTCATTCTTGCGGTAAAGCATCATCAAGCGCACGACATCCGCACCCACTTCATCCACTACATCACGCAGCGTCACGAACTCCCCTGCCCGCTTGGACATTTTCACCGGTTCACCATTGCGGAACAGCTTCACCAGTTGGCAGAGCTTCACATCCACTTGCACGGCGTCGCCTGCAAAGGCCCGGGCCACGGCGGTGAGGCGTTTGACATAGCCGCCATGGTCGGCGCCCAACACATAGATGAGCTGCTTGAAGCCGCGGTCGATCTTGTTCTTGGCATAAGCCACATCTGACGCGAAGTAAGTGAAGGAACCATCGGACTTCTTCAGAGGCCTGTCTGTGTCGTCGCCAAATTTTGAAGCGCGGAACAGGGTTTGCTCGCGATCTTCCCAATCGGCGGGCACTTCGCCCTTGGGCGGCGGCAACTTGCCGATATAAACCAGATCTGATTTCTGCAGAGTTTCCAGCGCACCAGAAACGGCACCAGAAGTTTGCAGTGATTTTTCCGAGAAGAACACTTCCTGTTTGATGGCCAGCGCCGCAAGGTCGCTGCGGATCAAGTCCATCATCATGGCGATGGATTTGTCGCGTACTATGGGCAACCAATCAATCTTGCCGAGCAGCGCTTTGTCGTGGTCCTTGGCTAGCGCTTGGCCAACGGGCTTCAGATAATCGCCCGGATAAAGCCCGGCGGGAATTTCGCCGATGTCTTCGCCCAAAGCTTCGCGGTAACGCAGAAAGGCCGATTGGGCGAGCACATCCACCTGCGCGCCAGCGTCGTTGATGTAATATTCCTTGGCGACATCGTAGCCTGCGAAGGCCAGCAGTGCTGCCAGCGCATCACCAAACACCGCGCCACGGCAGTGGCCGACGTGCAAGGGGCCTGTGGGATTGGCAGAAACATATTCCACATTCACCTTCACGCCTTGGCCCAGCTTTGACGCGCCGTATGATTCTTTCGAACGCAAGACGGACTCGAGCGCACGGGGCCAGATTTGAGCTTTGAGTTTCAAGTTGATGAAGCCCGGCCCAGCAATTGTCACATCGCTCACATCGGCATTTGCCTTCAACAAGGGCAACAACAATTCCGCCAACGCGCGCGGGCTAGTGCCTGCTGGCTTGGCCAAAACCATGGCAGCGTTGGTTGAAATATCACCGTGTGTGAAATCGCGTGGCGGCTCTACGGCGAGTTTGGAAGTATCCAGCCCACCGGGCAGATTGCCTTGCTCCGCCAAACTGGCCACGGCCTGTTCAACAACTTTCTGAAAATCTGCAAATATGTTCATTATACGGACTAATCTTTTCCTTGTTTCCCTGCCCTATCGAAAAAGCGGGTCAAGGTCAAACAGGCGGCGGTGCTGTTCCAACGCAAAATTGTCGGTCATGCCTGCCAGGAAATCACAAACTGCCCGCGCATAAAGCGGTATATCGCTGATGGGGTGAATGCCACGCCACTCGGCGGGCAGTAATTCCGCATCATTCATGTAAGCATTGAAGAGATCTCGGATCAGGCGTTGGGCGCGTTCCATGATCTCCAACACGCGCGCGTGCTGATACATGTGCTGGGCCAGGAACTGCTGGAGAATTCGGTTGTTCTCACGCATCTGGTCACTGAATGAGATCAGGGCGCGGCCGGCCATGCGGATGTCTTCGGGGCTGTGGGGCTTGGCCTGTTTCAAATTGCGGCCCGACTGTTCCAGCACATCCATTACCATGGCTGAAATCATGCGGCGCACCGTTTCATGGATCACACGCGGTGTTTCTAATTTGGGATAGGCCTTCAGCACCGCGCCCAAGGCCTGCCCTACAAGAGGCACATCGCCAAGATCAATCACGTCAAAGAGTTTGGCGCGCAGACCGTCGTCAATGTCATGGGCGTTGTAGGCAATATCATCAGACAGTGCCGCGACTTGTGCTTCAGCTGAAGCAAAGGTCGTCAAACGCAAATCGTGGGCTTCGACATATTCAATGATGGCGGCAGGTAGACCTGTCTCGCGGTAGTGACCAATGGCATGGCCCTTGGCATCAATCAGCGGGCCATTGTGTTTGACAAGGCCCTCCAGTGTTTCCCATGTGAGATTGAGGCCATCAAACGCGGCATATTTTCGCTCCAGCTTTGTCACCACGCGCAGGGTTTGGGCGTTGTGGTCAAAACCTCCATAGGGCTTCATCAGCTTGTCGAGTTCGCGCTCGCCCGCATGGCCAAAGGGTGTGTGGCCAAGATCATGAGCGAGGGACAGTGCCTCGGTGAGATCTTCATCCAATTTCAAACTGCGCGCCAAGCTGCGGGCCACTTGCGACACTTCGAGCGAATGGGTGAGGCGGGTGCGGAAGTGATCGCCCTCATGGGCCACGAAAACTTGGGTTTTCTGCTTCAGGCGGCGAAAGGCAGAGGCATGGATGATCCTGTCCCTGTCACGCGCAAAGGCCGAACGGTGTGATTCCACGGGTTCCGGGATCACCCGGCCCAGCGATTGCGCGGCATGGGAGGCAAAGCTGGCCAGCCTGTCAACCAAGGTGCCACCCATTGACTTTTGAACCGAAACCCCCAGATTCAGGGCCATGAGTGAAACCCAAATCAGCATTACTGACCGCGCCGCCCAGCGCATCGTGCAAATCGCGGCCAAAGACAACAAACCTGCGAGCTTGCGGATTGCAGTCAATGGTGGCGGCTGTTCCGGCTTTCAATATGAATTCTCCCTGAGTGACACCCGCGAAGCGGATGACATTGCGGTGGAACGCGGTGGCGCAGTCCTTTTGGTCGATTCCATCTCGCTCGTCCACATGGAGGGCTCCACCGTTGATTTCGTGGATGACCTGATGGGCCAATCTTTCCGCATTGCCAATCCGCTGGCCAAGTCGTCTTGCGGCTGTGGCACCAGTTTTGCGCTCTAGCCGATGCGCATTGCCACCTGGAACGTCAATTCCATCAAAGCCCATTTTGATCAAGTCACCTCATGGGTGAAGGCCGAAACGCCAGACGTGTTGTGTTTGCAGGAATTGAAATGCGAAGACCATGGCTTTCCAAGCGCTGCCTTTGAGGAACTGGGTTATTCCTGCGCGGTGCATGGGCAGAAAACCTATAATGGTGTGGCTATTCTTGCGCGGGGCAAATTGGAGAACATTGAGCGTGGGTTGCCCGGTGACGACGCTGATGAGCAGGCACGCTTTGTTTCCGCCACGGTTTTTGGCAAGGGCGCGCCAGTCACGGTAGTTTCGCTCTATTTGCCCAATGGCAACCCGGCACCGGGGCCGAAGTATGACTACAAGCTGTCGTGGATGAAGCGGCTGAAAGCCAAGGCGCACAAGATGCTGGCCAAGGAAGAGGCTTTTGTGTTGGCGGGGGACTATAACGTCATCCCTGCCCTGGCCGACATGAAGCGGCCTGAAGCCTGGGTGGATGACGCGTTGTGGTTGCCACAATCGCGCGCGGCGTTTCAGGAACTCACGGCCCTTGGCCTCACTGAAGGATTCCGCGCCCTGCATCCAAACGAGTCGGGTGCTTACAGTTTTTGGGACTATCAGGCCGGCGCCTGGCCCAAGAACAATGGCATCAGGATTGATCACCATCTGCTTTCGCCACAGGCAGCTGACCGATTGGTTTCTGCACGCATCCACCGCGAAGCGCGTGGCGATGAGAAGCCATCAGACCACGTGCCTGTGGAAATCGAACTTTCTTGATCACTATTTCATGAATCAAAAAGCCCGCTGGAAATCCAACGAGCTTTTCGATTTTACTGACGCGTGTTTACGGGGGAGGAACCCTTCTGCCCCAGATCAGCATGACTTTTGACGGAACCGTCAAAAGTCATAAAAGCTGATCGTGGTCAACTGGCTGGAGCGGAATTGCTTCCGCTCTAGCGGGACAGCTATTACTTGACGACAGGAGCTTTCACGCCGAAAGCGGCAAACGTGGCTTCGTATGGCTTGAAAGCACCCTTGGCAGCAGCAGCATAGAGCTCACCGAGCTTGGTGAATTCAGCAACGCCAGCGTCAAAAGCTTCCTTGGCGAAGGACTGCTGAAGTTCAACAGCCTTTTCGAAGGACTTGGCCGACACGGCGCTCTGGAAAACAGTGGCGCTCTTTTCGAAGGACTTCTTCGAGAAATCAGCAACTTCCTGGGCAACAGCCTGATAGCCCTTGGTGAGGGCAGCGTTCGAAGCCGCAAAAGCTTCAATACCGTCTTTGTTCATGGCTTGCAGGTCTTCAAAGGATTTCATCATGTTCATCTCCATTAGGGGTTGGCGCAATTTGATGAAACCTATATATGTGCACTGCAACATAAAGTCAAGAACTATTTTGCATTGCACCATTATGCTTCAGATGAAGCATGCTGCATGAAATTTGGTCATGTGTAACTTTGGAAAAGATGTTTACTTTTGGTTGTAAATGTCTACGAATACACTTTCGTTAAAGACCAAGTATCCCCCTGATTAGTTTTGGTTACAACCCACCACTCCTTTACGAGGTTCAACATTGGATATTACGACGCTCACCGTTGTTCATACCACACTCAATTTCTTTGCATTGACGCTGGGTTTTGTGGCCATCCGCGCCATTTTTGCATTAACCCCAGCGCTCTGGACCGATCTCTTCATCGTTTCGGCAACTCTCGTGGTGGTAACTGGATTTTTGTTTCCTTTCAAAGCCTTCAATCCGGCAATCGGCACTGGTATTGTCACCTGGTTCATTCTGGTGGCGATGCTGCTGGCGCGTTTTGTATTCGGCCTGTCAGGCTGGTGGCTCATCAGTTATGATTTGGGGATTGTGGTCACTGTCTACTTCCTCGTCCTGGTGACGATTGAGCAGAGCTTCCTGAAACTGCCGGGGTTGCATGCCCTTGCCCCTAACGGTTCCGAACCGCCCTATTTGGTAGTGCAACTGGTCAATTTTGAAGTTTTTGTATGGATCGGTTTCAGGGTTTTTAGGCAGCTCAAGTGGGCCAGGAGGTTCTCCAAGCCGCGAAATTCTCCGCGTTCTCGACTGTCTGTTAATTTGTGAAAACAGGTTTCGGCATGTAAGCGGTTTGCGTTGCGGGGTGGCAATCGTGGACGATTCGGATTTACCCGATCGTAAGGCCTTGTTCACTAAACATTAGCAGAGACAACCGGGGGCGGATGTCTGATATAAGGGGCCGGTGGGGCCCTGGTATGGGGTTGTGAAATTGAAATCGTCTGTTTCTTCCTTGTTCAAGATAGCGCTTGGGTTTGCTGCCTTCATTGTGGTTGCCGCATCGCCTGCTTTCGCGCGGCCTGAGTTTGCAGCCATCACCGTTGATGCCCGCACCGGGCAAATTCTGTTTCAAGATCACGAAGACAGTTTGCGCCACCCAGCGTCGCTCACCAAGATGATGACGCTTTATGTTTTGTTCCAAGATTTAAAGGCCGGGCGGATTTCGCTTTCGAGCCGATTGCACGTCTCTGCCCGGGCTGCATCGATGGCACCTTCGAAGTTGCATTTGAAGCCCGGTTCCACAATCAACGTGGAAGAAGCCATCAAGGCGCTTGTCACCAAGTCTGCCAATGACGTGGCTGCCACCATCGCCGAGAACCTCGGCGGTTCAGAATCCAACTATGCGGCACGGATGACGCGCGTGGCCCATTCCATCGGCATGAGCCATTCGACTTTTGTGAATGCCTCCGGCCTTCCCAATGATGCGCAATATACAACGGCGCGCGACATGGCCACCCTGGGCCTGCGCCTGATGCGCGATTTTCCGCAATACTATCCTTACTTCCGCGTCACGGCTTTCAACTTTCATGGCCGCATGATCAAAACCCACAACAAGCTGGTGCAGCACTATGCTGGCACGGATGGCATCAAGACCGGCTATATCGCGAATGCGGGCTTCAACCTTGTCACTTCCACCAAGCGCGGTGATAAGCGGCTGGTCGGTGTTGTGTTGGGTGCGCGCTCTCCCGCCACACGTGAGCGTTTCATGGTCGCCATGTTTGAACGCAACTTTACCCATGCCAAGGATGGCGCAACGGTCGCTGCGCTCGCTGGTTCTTCGGCTGGGATAATTGATCCACT
>JAYTIG010000041.1:0-2437 GCA_043731995.1 Hyphomicrobiales bacterium | reverse complement strand
AATTTGATCCGCCAGGCGTTTCAGTTTCATTCAGGGATATTTTTGGTGAGGTGGATCGGTGAGCGTGCGTCGTCTAGACTCTGTTCAGCCTGCGAGTTTCTCGTTCTCGCCGGAAAATTTGTCGCGAGCCAAGCGCGCCATTGCCAAATTCCCACAAGGCAAGCAGGCGTCGGCTGTGATTCAATTGCTCTGGTTTGCGCAAGAGCAGGATGGCTGGATATCGCGCCCTGCCATTGAGCATGTCGGCAAGATGCTCGACATGGCTTCTATCCGCGTTTTGGAAGTGGCCACGTTTTACACCATGTTCCAGCTGTCGCCCGTGGGCCACAAGGCGCATATCCAGGTGTGCGGCACCACACCCTGCATGTTGCGCGGCGCAGAGGACTTGATCGATGTTTGCAAGCGCAAGATCCATCCTGAGCCTCATCACCTGAATGCTGATGGTTCGATGAGCTGGGAAGAGGTGGAATGCCTCGGCTCTTGCGTCAACGCGCCAATGATTCAGGTGGTGAAGGATACTTACGAAGACCTCACGCCAGAAAGCCTCGAAAAAATCATTGATGATTTTGCCGCTGGGCGTGCCGCGAAGCCGGGCCCGCAGAATGGCCGCCATTTCTCGATGGCGATAACGGGCGCCACCACGCTTACCGACAAGTCGCTCTATAGCAAGCAGCGCACCTTCACGCGTGTGGAAGCCCCGCCACCGCCACCTGCGGCGGCGCCAGCTGCTGCAGCTCCGGCACCAGCCGCCGTTGCTCCGGCCCCGGCACCAGCCGCCGTTGCTCCAGCCCCGGCACCTGCTCCAGTTGCTCCCGCACCAGCGCCTCCGGCTGCTGCTGCCAATGCGCCTACCGTCACGCGTGTGGCAAAAATCGCCGATGCGCCTGTTGCCGAAAAGGCTCCTGTCAAAAAGCCAGCGCCTGTTAAATCCGCTGGCCCTGAATTGCTGAAAAAGCCGCGCGGCAAGGCTGATGATTTGAAACTCATCTGGGGCGTTGGCCCAGCCTTCGAAAAGCTGTTGAACAAAGTGGGCGTGTGGCACTTCGACCAGGTTGCCTCATGGAACGCTGCCGACATCAAGCACGTGGATGCCTTGCTGAAAGGCTTCCACGGCCGCATCGCACGCGACGAATGGGTGAAGCAAGCCAAGAAGCTGGCCACTGGCTGGCGGCCTGAAAATTCAGTCGGTGACAAGCCGGGGAAGAAATAAGTCATGCTCGCTGACAAAGACCGCATTTTCACCAACCTCTACGGGCTGCATGATTGGGGCCTTGAAGGCGCCAGGCAGCGCGGTTGTTGGCTGGACACCAAGTCCTTCATCGACAAGGGCCGCGACTGGATTGTGAATGAAGTCAAAGCCTCGGGCCTGCGTGGCCGCGGTGGCGCAGGCTTTCCGACCGGATTGAAGTGGAGCTTCATGCCCAAGGTGGTGGGCGAGCGCCCGCATTATCTGGTGGTGAATGCCGATGAGTCCGAGCCGGGAACATGCAAGGACCGCGAGATCATGCGCCACGATCCGCATCTTCTAGTCGAAGGCTGCCTATTGGCGGGTGCGGCCATGGCCTGCAATGTGGGATACATCTATGTGCGCGGCGAATATGTGCGCGAGCGTGAGCGCCTTCAGGCCGCGATTGATCAAGCCTATGATGCACGCCTGATCGGCAAGAACAACATCCACGGCTGGGATTTCGACCTTTATGTCGTCCACGGCGCGGGTGCTTATATCTGCGGCGAAGAAACTGCGATGCTCGAAAGCCTGGAAGGCAAAAAGGGCCAGCCGCGCATGAAGCCGCCGTTCCCCGCAAACGTGGGCCTCTATGGTGCGCCCACCACGGTGAACAATGTGGAATCCATCGCCGTTGCGGGCACCATCCTGCGCCGTGGCGCCACCTGGTTCAATTCCATTGGCAATCCCAACAATGTGGGCACCAAGCTGTTCTGCATTTCGGGCCATGTGAATACGCCGTGCAATGTTGAAGAAGCCTTGGGCATTCCGTTCCGTGAGCTGATCGAAAAGCATTGCGGTGGCGTGCGCGGCGGCTGGGATAATCTGCTCGCCGTCATTCCCGGCGGCTCATCGGTGCGCATGGTGCCTGCGGCACAGATCATCGACACACCAATGGATTTTGACTCGCTCGGCAAGCTGCGTTCAGGTCTGGGCACGGCGGCTGTGATCGTGATGGACAAATCCACCGATCTCATCAAGGCCATTGCGCGGCTTGCAAAATTCTACATGCATGAATCCTGCGGCCAATGCACACCCTGCCGCGAAGGCACAGGCTGGATGTGGCGCGTCATGACCCGCATGGTGGAAGGCCGCGCCGAAAAGCGCGAGATCGACATGCTGCTCGATGTGACCAAGCAGATCGAAGGCCACACCATCTGTGCGCTGGGCGATGCTGCGGCCTGGCCCATTCAGGGCCTCATCACCCATTTC
>JAYTIG010000040.1:0-2439 GCA_043731995.1 Hyphomicrobiales bacterium | reverse complement strand
GTGCCACACAAAGCAGGCTGATATCGCGCCTCATCACATGCGCCAGAACAGCCGCGCGCCGCACCGCCTGCAGCGAGCGCGAAGTGCCATCCGTCGCGATCAGAAAACCCATGCGCTCATTGGGCTTGCGCGCCACCATCACCGAGCAGGGCGCCATGGTGACAATCGTCTGCACCACGCCCGAATCAAAGAATGACAGCAATTCCGAGCGCCAGCGCGAAGGCTGGCCAACGATGATGAGATTGTAAGGCCCCAATTCATATTGATCGAGAATGCCCACGGCCACATCTGGCGCGGTCTTGAGCTTCAACACCACACTGCGGCCCGTTGGACCTTTATATTCAATCTTGTTATCACCCGCAGGATCGCCCCAGGCATCCTGATTGGTGACGCTGCGCTCCCAATCCGATACGTCCAACCCTTCGGCCTTGAGGATTTCCAGCGCCCGCTTGAGGTGTTTGACGCCCGGCAGTTCAAAGCCCGCATCCAGCATGTTTTGCCGTGCTAGCCGCACTTGCAGCCCGCCCGAATGCAGGCCCTGATCTATGGGCCGCACATAGAGAATGATGATGTCACACTCATTGCTGGCCCCAAAGCGCGCCGCCTTGCGCACGCTGATGAAGCTTTCCTCCGAGCCATCGATGCAGGCCAGAATGCGGAACCGGTTGCGCCGCTGCGCACGCAAATTTGCCACGGTTTTTTCAACGGCGGCCTCCTGCCGTACGGGAAGCAATGTGCGGCGGAAAAACTTCATGATAGCAACGGCCAATAATATTCCGACGTCATCAGCAGTACAACGAAGGAAAGCACCATCATACGGATGCCGATCTTGAAGAAGTCTGCTCCCTTGAGATAGCCGGATGCATAGATGATGGTGAAGGCAGGCTGTGCGGCCGGTGTCAGATAGCCAAAGGCCGATGAGATGGCCGCGATAAAGCCAACTTGCAGCGGGTCATGGCCTGCGGCCACTGCGGTTTTGAGCACGATCGGCGCCAGCACGGCAACCGCCGCACCTGCCGTCATGGTGTTGGACACAAAAATCGTCAGCAATGAAATGGCCGTGTTGAAAGGCAGGCGTCCTGTGGCCCCCACCGAGTCCAGGCCTTGCAGAACTGAACCCGCAACCCATTCCGCAGCCCCGGTTGATTTCATTTCAACGCCCAGCGAGATCGCTGCGGCATAGAGCCAGATCACGCCCCTGTTCATGCCGGAGTTGATGTCTTCCCAACGCACCAGCCCGAACACCAGAAAGGCCGCCGTGCCGGCAATGGCAATGGTGCCAAGGCCGATTTGTGATGAAAATGCCACCCAGCCCAAAATGGTAAGCGCGAATATGAGGATGGTCATCCACTCGCCGCCGCGCATCGGCCCCTGCATTGAAACCTGTGTGCGCAGGCGCGCAACGGCGCGGGTGAGATCAGTTGTTTCGGGCTTGAAGGTCCACACCAGAAGCAGCGTGACAAAGGGCAGGCGCAGCAAGAACATCGGGAAGGCGTATAGCGCCCAGTGCAGATAATCCATCAGATAGCGCTGCGTGGCCGGGTCTGCGGGGTTGAAGAAAAAGTCCTTCCAATAGGAAATCATGATGGCATTGCGGGCACCGCCCGAAGGTGTTGCCACGCCTGCAATGGAACAGCCGTAGGAAATCGAGAATAGCAACACCGCAGCCAAGTTGTGAATCTTGTTGGGGTCATTGGAAGTGAGCGTAATCAGCGTCACACCCACGGGCAACATCATCGCTGCCACCGTATGTTCACCGATGAAGGCCGCCAAAAGCCCGCACACCACAGTAACGCCAAAGCTGATGGCATAGACATTGGTGCCGGTCGTTCGCACGATCCACCAGGCAATGCGCTTGTCGAGCCTTTGTTTCACCACGGCCACGGCCAGCATGAGCGAGCCCATGATGAATAAAACCGAATCCGTCATCAGGCTTTGCGCCACCTTGGTGGGGTCCATTTTCAGAAGCACCACCTCACCCACAATAATGAGCAGTGGCACAGTGGGCAGTGGCACCGCCTCCGTCATGAACAGGATGGTGGACATCAGCGACATCGCCAGCACGATTTGCCCTTGATGTGTCAGTCCCGAGGGGGTGGGGGCCGCCATCATGGCAAAGCCCACGATCATGGCGATGATGAACCAGCGCCGTTTCCACAGGAGCGAAAAATCGACAAAATTGCGGATCAACAGGAAGCGCTGATAACCCCGGCGCCGGATGCGCCCGAGGCGTGAGGCCCGCTCATAGGCAAGCAGGCTGTCCCGCGAGAGAAGGAAAGTATTCTGTGCCTGCTCCATGCTCATGCTTGCCGTGCTTTGCTCGTGGCCTTGCGCCCGTGATACAATCAATGGAAATAACGCGGATTCGCTAATTTTTCATGCTTCAAGCCGTACTCTCAAAAATTGATGCCACGCAAGCAGAAACCATGGGCTTTCTGT
>JAYTIG010000039.1:0-2445 GCA_043731995.1 Hyphomicrobiales bacterium | reverse complement strand
GTAATTCTGCTGGCTTCTGTGGAGCTACAAAATTTTCCTGCTGTTTCATGCGCGGCAGATAGAGTTTCACTGAAGTGCCCACGCCCACTTCTGAATAGATCTTCACATGCCCGCCGGATTGTTTGACGAAGCCATAGATCATGGAAAGGCCAAGGCCAGAGCCAGCCTCAGGCCCCTTGGTGGTGAAGAAAGGCTGGAACACCTTTTCGATGTTTTCCGGCGCAATGCCAGAACCCGTGTCGCTGACAGCAATTTCAACGTATTCGCCTGGCTCCACATCTTCATGGGCCTCGGCATAGGCACGGTCCAACAGCCGGTTGTGGTTTTCAATGACGAGTTTGCCGCCCTTGGGCGCCATGGCATCGCGCGCATTGATTGCGAGATTGAGGATCGCGGTTTCCAGCATGGTCTTATCGACCTTTACGGGCCAGACCCGGGCATCGGGAATGAATTTAACTTCGACGGCCTGCGTGGCCGCCTGGGCCAGCATATCCTGCATGGCGAGCAGCAAGTCATTCACATAGAGTTCTTTGTTCTGCAGCGTTTGCTGGCGCGAGAACGCCAGCATGCGGCGGGTCAAGTCAGAGCCCTTGTCAGCGGCTTCAATTGCTGCGCGGATACGCCTCAGTGCACGGTCATCGCCCTTTACCAATTGTTCGACAAGCTGCAGGTTGCCCATCACCACCATGAGCAGGTTGTTGAAGTCATGGGCTATACCGCCGGTGAGTTGGCCAACGGCTTCCATTTTCTGGGCCTGATGGAATTTGTGTTCCAAGGCCTTGCGCTCGGTCACCTGCTGGCAGGCGCCGAAAATGCTTTCGATTTCGCCTGCGGAATTGCGCTCTGGCTCAATGGTCACGGCAAACCATTCAGTGTCACCGGCCTTGGTTTTGACACCGATCTCAAGGTTCTTCACCTGCTTGCCGATCTTGGCCAATTCCAGGCCCTCGATAAATTTTTCACGGTCGCCCGGTTCGATCATCCTGATGAAGGTGTCGAGGTTGGGATGAACCATGGCATCGGCCAGGCCAATGAGTGCGGCCAGCTCAGCGGTCAGCCGCGAAACACCGCTTTCAACACGCAGCTTGAATGAGCCGATGTGAGAAACGGCCTGAGTGCGTTTCAACATCAGTTCAGAATTCTTGAGACGGTCGAGGGTGAGCATCTCATGGTCAACATTGCGGCAGAGGCCCACGCATTTCTTCGGGCGGCCCGTGGCCGGGTCTCGCACCAAGCCCGCAAGACATTCAATCCAGGCATATTTGCCGCTGCGGGTTTTCACGCGGTAGCGGGTTTGGAAAATATCTGTGCCAAAAGGGGCGGTGCGGATCTTTTCGTCGATCGTCTTGCCCACATCTTCCGGGTGAATGAGCGAGTTGAAGGATTTGTAGCCGAGCGCCTCTTCGCCCACAACTTCGCCAAATATTTCAAACATTTCCGGCGAATTGTAGGTGACATCGGTTTCATAGTCATGGTCCCACAACGCGTAGCCGCCGGAGCGCAGCGCAAGGTTTAGGCGGCGTTCGTTGGCAAAGGCCGTTTCCACTTGTTCGGCGGTGCCTTGCTGGCCGATAAGCAGCATTTCTGCCGTACCATCGCCCTTGCCATAGATCTGCGTGCGGAACACCAATTTCACATGCGATCCCAGGGGCGGCGCATAATTCACTTCGATGATGCTCTGATCCGGCTGGCGCATGTCTGGCGGAAGGTGCCGTGCTGACAGCATGGACGAACCGAATTTCATAAGCGACTTTCCGACGATATCGCTTTTCTGGCAATTCCATTTGGTGAGAAGTGCTGTGGACACTTCCTTGACCGTCGCATCCGGCATGTTCACAACCATGACGTCAACATTCGCCAGCTCAAAAGCTGCTACCAGTGCTTCAATCATTCTCTCGCCCGCTGTGGAGTTCAATCCAAAGTTTGATCATCGCGACAATATATGAAGCAAGTGTTGATCTTTGCCCGACCATTGCAGTTAATCAGCAAATTCGGCAGGGATGCCGCAAAAGGGAGATGATTCATGGACGACAAACCGCAAAAGAGCTTTCCAGTTTCTTGGGATCAGTTTCACCGCGATGCGCGTGCCTTGGCCTGGCGACTTTCTGCTTCAGGGCCTTTTCGTGCCGTGGTTGCGGTGACGAGGGGTGGCCTGGTGCCTGCCGCCGTGGTGGCGCGTGAGCTTGGCATCCGGGTTGTTGAAACTGTGGGTGTTGCCTCTTATGATTATGATAAACAAGGTGAAATTGCCGTTCTGAAAGAAATCTGCAGCGGTGATCGGCGCTGACAAAGGCCGGGGTGTTCTCATCATTGATGATCTGGTGGATACGGGAGCCACCGCCAAAGTCGTGCGCGAGATGATGCCGGAAGCGCATTTTGCAACGGTCTATGCCAAACCGCAGGGGCGCCCACTGGTTGATACCTTCATCACCGAAGTGAGCCAGG
>JAYTIG010000038.1:0-6515 GCA_043731995.1 Hyphomicrobiales bacterium | reverse complement strand
TTGCCTTGGCCCTCTTGGGGCCGAAGGCTGCTTTCTTCACGGCGGCGGCTGTGCAAGTGTTGGCAATCTGGCCTTGCCGGCAGTTGCCGGAGATGATGATTTCCCCCGAATCCAGACTCGATGCTTCTGCAGCCCGCACCGCCGCCATGGCCTATTTCTGCGATGGCTTGCTGTCGGCAGGCAATGCCTTCAGCTGGTCGCTGGCCTTGTTCATCACTCTGGGCGAAAAGTTCCAGTCTTATGGCCTGGCGCAGGCGCTTGCGGCCTTGTGCGGGGCGGTGATGGCGCTGGGCCTCGGCCAATTGATTGACCGCGGCCACCCCAAGCGCAGCGCGGCCATCGGGCTTTCATGCATGGGCCTTGCGGTTCTGTTCAAGGCGGTTGCCTATCACAGCACGTTTTCAGCCATTCTGGCCTTGGCTGCCGGCGCGGTGGCAGGGCCGATTTATAGTTCAGCCTATAACGCCCGCATCTATAACCTGGCCAAAGCCTCTGGCGATGCCTTGCGCTTTCATGTGAGTGGTGAAGGCGGTTGGGATTTCGGCGCGGCCTTGGGCGCTGTTGCCGCCGCAAGCCTTGTGCAACTGGGTTTTGGCTTTTCCTGGCCCATTGCGCTGGCGCTGCTGGGCCTTGCAGGTGTTGGCGCGGTGATCCGCCAAAGCTATCAGAAGCCCGTGCCATCCTTGCGGGTGTAGCTGGCCTTGCGGTCTTTGACTTCCACCTTCATGTCGATGTCAGAATACCAGGCCACCTCATGGGCCGCGCGCGTGCCCATTTCGAGATATTGCGCCGGATGCCGGGTGAGATTCTTCAGGCAATGGCCATTGCCGTTACCCGCCTTGAAGCCGGCGCACATGCCAGGCTTCAACAGATGGTCACCTGCATCATCGCTCAGCGTGATCTCACCTGAAACCACATAGACAAACTCATCTTCCTTCTCATGCCAATGACGCTGGCTGGACCATTCGCCCGGCGGCAGGGTGACAAGGTTCACGCCAAATTGGTCAAGCCCGAACACGTCTCCCAGAATATATTTGGTGCGGTTTTTGCATTTCTCATCATGCGGTGCCGGATAGCGCGTGCCTGTGCGTGTTGGCGCATCCGTTGCGACAATGAAGCTTGGCGGCTTAGACATGTTTGGCCTCAATCTGACTTACGGCATCGACGACGGCGTCAAAAGTGAGCAGCGTGGAAGCATGGCGCGCCTTGTAATCGCGCACCGGCAGCAAAGCCTCCAACTCGGCCCATTTGCCGGTTGGGGGCGCACCCTCTTCCTTCAGCATTTTATACATTTGCTCGCGCAAGCTACGCAGTTCCGGCGCGGTTGAGCCCACCACATGGCGCCCCATGATGGAGCTCGACGCCTGACCTAAAGCGCAGGCTTTCACATCCTGGCCGAAATCCGTCACCACGCCATCCTTCATGTTGAGATCGATCATCACTTTTGATCCACAGAGCTTGGAATGCGCAATGGCCGTGGCATCAGGATGCGGCAGCCGTTCCAGATGTGGAATGTCTGCGGCAAGGCTGAGGATTTTGCGGTTGTAGATTTCGTCGATCATGGCACCAATGTAAGGTTATTGCGCGGCCTTTCCAATCCCCCTAGTCTGCAGTCCTATCAACCCCGTCATGCCCACGAAAGTGGGCATCTGTGTTTTGGTTGCCCAAACTGAGATTCCCGCTTTCGCGGGAATGACGAATTGGAGGTGCCCCATGAGCCATTCCGAACTCGACAATTCCCTCACCTTCACCCCGCGTTTTGATGCAGCAGGGCTGATCGGCGCCATTGTGCAGGATACAGGTGACGGTACGGTTTTGATGTTCGCCCATATGAATGCCGAGGCCCTGCGCAAGACACAGGAAACCGGCCTCATCCATTTCTATAGCCGCTCGCGCCAGAAATTGTGGATGAAGGGCGAAACCTCGGGTGAGACTTTCTCGGTGGTTGAACTGCGGGTGGATTGCGACATGGATTGCCTGCTCATTCGCGTGAAGGCGAATGGCAAGGGCTTGGCCTGCCACACCGGGCGGCCCAGCTGCTTCTACCGCAGGGTGAAGAGCGAAGGGCTGGAGATGGTGTGAGAGTTGATATCGCTCACGCCGCGCCGCTGATGTAGGCTTTCATGTCTGCGGCATCGCGCTCGATGGCTTCGATGCGGAATTTCACCACGTCACCAATCGAGATCATGCCGGAGAGCTTGCCATCCGTCACAACTGGCAAATGGCGGATACGGTGTTGTGTCATCAGCGCCATCAGTTCCATCTCGCTGTCATTGTCCGAGCAGCTCTTCACATTCTTGGTCATGATGGATGAGACAGGCTTGGACAGCGCTGCCCCGCCCTGCTCGCCCACGGCGCGCACAACGTCACGCTCACTCACGATGCCATCAATCTTGCCGCCGCCGCTTGAAACCACAACTGCGCCAATGCGCATTTTGCCCAGCGTTTCGGCCACGGCCTGGACTGTGTCGCCCGGGCTGGCGGTGATGACATCGCGGCCCTTTTGTTTCAAAATTTGGGATACTGACATGGCTTCCTCCATAAGAAGTCCCCTGATACCGGCCAGTTCTGCTCTTGTTATCTATGGGCCGCAGGGGCAACAGACTCAAGCTATCACCATCAATGCAATGTGTGAACAGCTTTGCGCTTGATTGATGAATCCAGCAGATAGAAAGCTATGAAGCCTGCGATGAAGCCACCCAGATGGGCTTCCCAGGCAATCGTGCGCTGTTCGATGAAGGCTTGGCCATTGATATATTGACTCGACGCTGTGATCAGCGTGAGGCCCAGCCACATCAAAGTGAAAGTCAGCGCGCGGCTGTCCCTAAGAATCTCAATGGGCTTCAGGGGGCGCAGCTCTGAACCTGTCGGATCCAACATGGAATCAAAACGGCCATGCATGAGTGGGATTGCGGCCGCCAGAATTCCGGATACGCCTGCCGATGCGCCAACCATGATGATAGCTTCACCCCAATGCGTCACCAATGAAGCCACGGCACCGGCAATGACCGAGATCACCAGCAGAGTGAGATAGCGCCCTGCACCCAGGCGCATGGCGACGGGCTTGGAAAAGATCGCCAACCAAAGGCTATTGGTCAGCAAATGAACCCAGTCGGCATGGAGCAAGCCATAGGTGAGCATGGACCACCAGGCCGAGCCAGTTGCCTGGGGAAATGGCGCGGGCCCAAAACGGGCGGGAATGAAGGCAAAGAGATAATTGGTCCACATCACCCATCCTTGGCCGCCAAGGGTGAGAATCACTTGAACCACCAACAAAACGCCCAGAACCGCCCAAACCACAGCCGGAAGTTGAATGGCTGGTGGTTTTTTCCGCCCCGTTAACGGTTCGCCGCCGGATTCCCTTGGATTCGTCATGGTACCCCCAGCTGGCATGGCAACTGCAGCGGCAATGGCCACAGGTGCAATTATGGGACAGGCCAAATGCCTTCCCGGATGAAGCAAGGATAAGTCATGCAGGCCGATGACCGCAATGAGATTGAGAAAACCGCTACGGAACTTCTCCATCCCGCCAGCCGCCAACTGTTTCGCCACTGGGAGGCCCTGCGGGCCGAGCGCCCCTGCCCCACGCGTGGCGAACTGGTTCTGCCAAGACTGGCGGCGCTGCTACCCAATCTGTCGATTCTCGAAAAGTCTCCCCGTGGGCAATGGCATTACCGCCTTGCGGGAACGAAGGTTTGCGATCTGCTGCAGCAGCCGATGACCGGCAAGGACGCAATGGCCGGATTTGATAATTTTGAGCGCGATGTGGTGGGCAAAACTTTCGACATTTCACAAAACCGTCTTCAACCATGCCTGGTAAGGATGCGCCTGATTTCAACGGCAAACCGCGTGGAAGCCGCCGAACTTGTGGGTCTTCCGGTGCAAGATGAGAGCACAGGCCAAGTGATGCTGTTTGGCGGGCTGTTTGGTTTTGGCGATGATGATAGTGCGCCGGCCATGCTGCTGCGGCGCGAGTTGGTTTCGGCCCGATTGATCTGGACCGAGCATGAGAACGGCGACCTGCTGATGGCCCAGGTGGGCCGGGTTGCACCACCGCGCCTGCGGGTCATTCAGGGCGGGTTGTCAACTTCTTAACCAGCACCCTATCCCAAGGCCTTTCAGCCAATAATCGGCCATTCGTTAACGCCATTTTTACACTGGCTTGTGTTAATGGCATCAAGGTTTTTCATGTCAGTGACCTGCACGGGGGCGGTGAGGGTTGTTTGACCGACAGGGGTTTACGTGAGCAGTCTCGAAAATACACAAATTGATTTCAAGCAGGCGGAAAACCCGCTTGGCATTGTATTCGGCCGTTTCATGTTGCCAGACATGAGTGAGCACGCTTGCCAAGTGACTGAACTTACCAAGGATGGCGCCACGTTCATCACCACAAGCGTGCCTCCCGAAGGCCAGTCCATCGTGGCCTATCTTGAAGAAGTGGGTCGCATTGAAGCCATCAGCGGCCCGGCACGGCCCGGTGGTTTTGCGATTAACTTCACTTTGCGCGGTCCCCGGCTGGAGCGTCTGCAACAGCGCATTCAATTTCTGAAGGAGCGCGGTGATGGTAACAACGCGGACAACCGCCGCCATGCCCGCTATGAGCCTAGCGAAAAAGTTTCGCAGATGACGCTGCCCGATGGCCGTGTCTATAATTGCGAAGTCTTAGACATTTCGGTTTCTGGCGCTGCCATCAAGACGGAAGTGATGCCCAGTGTGGGCACCTATCTGATGCTGGGCAAGATGCGCGGCCGCGTAGTGCGCTATATGGAACAAGGTGTGGGCATTGAATTCGTCAAGCAATTGGACCGCACGCAGCTGCCGTCGGTTGCCGGTCCTTC
Organism: Hyphomicrobiales bacterium; assembly: GCA_043731995.1. Taxonomy (GTDB): domain Bacteria; phylum Pseudomonadota; class Alphaproteobacteria; order Rhizobiales; family Aestuariivirgaceae; genus Aestuariivirga. The sequence continues at coordinate 1,677 of JAYTIG010000038.1, read as the reverse complement.
GCCCCTCTGAACCTCACAGATCCTGAACATCGACAACGCCATGGATGGCCTTGATCGCGCCTTTCACCTGCGGGGTTATGGCAAACCGTGAGCCGAGGCTCATTTCCACTTCCCGTCCGCTGTCCAAGAGCAGCGTGAGGCGCGCGGGTGCCTTGCCGCCGGGTTGCAGGCGCTTGGCAATTGACTCCAATGGCGCTGCGTCACGCACGAAAATCTGAATGCCCTGAACAACCGAAGCTGCCGCCTTGTCGAGCATCTCAAGGCCCTGCAGGCGCAGTTTGATCTCTTCGCCATCCAAATCGGCCTCTACGCGCGCAATCACGGCCTTGCCCGGCTCCAGCAGATCGCGCAGCTGGTTCAGCGCGTCAGAGAACACCACAGTTTCAAACTGGCCCGTTGGGTCTGAGAAGCCCACAAAGGCAAATTTGTTGCCCTGCTTTGAACGGCGCTCCTGCTTATAGGTGATGGTGCCAGCAAGCTTGGCCGCTGTTGCACCTTTGGTTCGCACTTTCTCCTGGAATGCGGCCCAACTTTCAACACCCAACCTTGCCAGTGGTTTGGCATATTCATCAAGTGGGTGGCCGGAAAGATAAAAGCCTACGGCATCAAATTCGTGGCCAAGCCGTTCCATTGGCAACCAGGCATCGCGGCGCGGCAGAACAATATCATCGCTGGCAGAAGCGAGTGCACCGAACATGTCATTCTGCCCGGCGGCGGCCTCGCTGGCGGTGCGGTTGGCAATGCCAATGATGCTGTCGATGCCGTCCAAAACCTGCGCGCGGTTTGGGTTCAGGGCGTCAAAAGCGCCAGCTTTCACAAGGCTTTCCAGCGCGCGGCGGTTCAATGCTTTGGCATCCACGCGTTTGGAAAAGTCGGAAAGGGATTTGAAGCCGCCGCTCTTTTCTCGCGTCTCTACAATTTCATGAATGGCGCCTGCACCGACATTTTTGAGAGCCGCCATGGAATAGACGATTGCGCCATCCTTCACTGCAAAGTCCACGCCGCCCGCGTTGACCGAAGGCGGAACAACCTTGATGCCCAGACGATCAGCCTCGCGTTTGAAAAGCATCAGCTTATCAGTGTTGCCCAAATCCAGTGTCATCGAAGCGGCGAGGAATTCAACCGGATAATTCGCTTTCAAGTAGGCTGTCTGATAACTGATGTATGCATATGGCGCAGAGTGGGATTTATTGAATCCATATTCGGCGAACTTGGCGCAAGCATCGAAGGTGGCCTTGGCGATCTGCTCGGGAATGCCATTGGCCTCGGCCCCTTTCATGAAGGTTTCGCGCTGGGCATCCATTTCAGATTTGATCTTTTTGCCCATGGCGCGGCGCAAAAGATCGGCTTGCGCCAGGGTGTACCCCGCCATGTCGCGTGCTGCCTGCTGCACCTGCTCTTGATAGGTGATGACGCCAAAAGTTTCCTTGAGGATCGGCTCCAACACGGGGTGGAGATATTCCACCGGCTCCTTGCCCAACTTGCGTGCGCAATAAGTGGGGATGTTGGCCATGGGGCCGGGGCGATAGAGGGCCACAAGCGCTATCAGGTCTTCCAGCCGGTCAGCATGCATGGCACGCACGGCATCGCGCATGCCGGCACTTTCCAATTGGAACACACCCACTGTTTCGCCTTGAGCCAACATGGCAAAGGTGCCGGCATCATCGAGCGGAATGC
>JAYTIG010000037.1:0-2446 GCA_043731995.1 Hyphomicrobiales bacterium | reverse complement strand
GTTGGCGGAATCTTTAGCAACTGATGGGGCACATTGGCCCAGAAGATCACCAACTGATTGGGCTCTACGATCACAGGCGCGCCATCCACCTTGTAGTGCAGTGTCGCGTGGCGCACGAAATTGGCTTCGATATGCCCAGGCCAATGTGGTTCTGCCATGACTTGCGGTTTGAAAATCCGCATGCCGAAGCGGCCAAAGGCTTTGCTGCGGCGATAGAACGGCCGCTCAGTGAGTGCATATGCGCCAGTTTTGCTCTGCTTCGAATTCATGCGAGGAGGTTTCCTGCAATCTTAAAAACCCGGAATTCTTATTCAGGAAACGGGATTGCTGCAAGCTTTGAATTGGTGAAACTTAGTCTAACGGAACATTCGACGTCTCCGCAAAAAAAGAGAATTCTGGGAGGAATTGAGATGAAGACAATCACGAGCCTTATGGCCGCGGTGCTGGCGCTTGGCGTTTCAGCCACGGCGGCACTTGCCGATGGGGCAGCCCCCGGGCAATTGCCAGACCCGCCCAAGTTTGATGCGCAAGGCAAGGTCAGCTTTGTCGGCGTGGGTGACATTCTCACCTACAAGGCTCTGCCGGAATATAACGAACCGGATTTCGTCAAAGCGCTGGAAAAGGCCGGCAAATTGCCCGCCTTGAAGGACCGCCTCCCGAAAGAGCCGATGGTTTACAAAACCGGCAACATGAAAGACGGCATCGGCGTTTACGGCGATGTGATGCGCCACGTGATCGGCGGCCGGCCGGAGGGCTGGAATTATTGGGCTGGCCAGAGCCAAGGATGGGGCGGTATCGACATCGGGCTTTCCGAATGCCTGACGCGCACCGGGCCATTGTTCCAGGTGAAGGCTGAAGAACTTCAGCCACTGCCAAACCTGGCCAAGGGCTGGGATTGGTCTGCCGATGGCAAGCAACTCACGATGCATTTGATCGAGGGTGCGAAGTGGTCTGACGGCGAGCCCTTCTCATCTGATGACGTGATGTTCTATTGGGAGAAAAACGTTCTCGATACCAATGTTCACCCGCTGAACGGCGCCAACCCCGCCACCTTTGGTGAAGGCACGACCTTGGAAAAGGTGGATGCCAACACGGTGAAGTGGACATTCAAGAGCGCTTTCCCGACGCAGGTTCTCTACGCCATGGCCTACGGCACCTTCTGCCCCGGCCCGGCGCATATTCTGGCGCCGCAACATCCAGCGAATTCGAAGAACACCTACGATCAATACAAAAATGCCTTCCCGCCAGCCTATATGTCGATGCCGACAATGGGTGCCTGGGCTGTTGTTGACCACAAGCCCGACAACATCGTCGTGCTGCGCCGCAATGCTTACTATTGGAAGGTAGACGAGAAGGGCAACCAACTGCCTTACCTGAACGAAATGCAGTATCGCCTTTCGACTTGGGCGGACCGCGACGTGCAGGCTGTGGCCGGCACGGGTGATTTCTCGAACCTTGAACAAGCTGAAAACTATGTTGAAAGTTTGAAGAAGTCGGCTGATGCGGCGGCACCAGCGCGCCTTGAATTCGGCCAACGCACCATCGGCTATGCGTTGCTGTTCAACTATTCGGCCAATGGCTGGGGCGACACGGATGACCGCAGCGTAGGTGTTCACAAGTTGAATCGCGACTTGCATTTCCGCAAGGCTGTCACCTCAATGCTGGATCGTCAGCGCCTTGGTGAGTCACTGGTCAAGGGACCCTTCACCGCCATCTATCCCGGCGGCATCTATCCCGGCACCAGCTTCTTCGACAAGGCTTCAACCGTCTACTATCCGTTCAGCGTGGATGCTGCAAAGGCCGAATTGGCCGCTGCAGGCCTCAAAGATACTGATGGCGATGGCGTGGTGAATTTCCCCAAGGATGTGAATGGCGGCAAGAACGTCGAAATCACATTGCTGGGCAATGCCGACTATCAGTCCGACAAGTCACTGGTTGAAGGCGTTGTGGCCATGGGTGAAAAAGTCGGCCTCAAGGTCATCCCTAAGCTGCTGTCGGGGAAGGATCATGATGCGGCGCGTGACGCTGGCAAATATGACTGGCAGGTATTGCGCCAGGGTTCGGAAGTGATCACCGCCGTGCAGGATACTGGCCATCTCGCGCCCATCGGTCCCAACACGACCTACTTCCACCAGGCCGGCGCAGACGGCAAGGTCGACGTGATGGACTTTGAGCAACAATTGGTGGACACGGTGAACAAGTTCATCGGGGCCAAGGACGCCAAAGACCGCATTGAATTGATGAAGCAATACCAGAAAACCGCAACTGAGAACGTCTATACGGCAGGTCTCACGGTTTATCCGGGCGCGCTCATCATCAACAAGCGTTTTGCCAACGTCGCACCTGGTGCTCCGATCTTCATGTACAACTGGGCCGAAGACAACATCATCCGCGAACGGGTGTTTGTGCCGAAGGACAAGCAGTCGAAGAACGAATTGTTCCCCGA
>JAYTIG010000036.1:0-6528 GCA_043731995.1 Hyphomicrobiales bacterium | reverse complement strand
TTCGACGGTGCGTCTGCGGATAGCCATGGCGTCGGGCATGTGATCGAGCCGTTTCTGCATGGTGTCGAGCACGGCTTCATGATCCCAGCGCCGGACACGGCGCAGCTTCTCCAGCGTACAGCGCGATTTGAGCGGGCAGGTGAAACAGGCGGTGAGGTTGCGATAGAAATTGACGTTACCATCCCGGTCTGATCGATGCGCACCTTTGGTAAGCTTTTGCCCAGCAGGACAGACATAGTGGTCATGCTCAGCATTGTAGAAGAAGTCTTGCTTGGAAAATAGCCCGCGTGTGATGCCACTTGATGTGAGCGGCTTGGGAACCAGTGGGACAATGCCTGCCTCATCACATTCTGTCGATGACGCCCGGCGCAATGGCGTTGACGTTGATCCGGTCTTTGATGAGTTCATGTGCCATGCTCTGGATTATGCTGATGACCGCGGCCTTCGTCGCGCAATAGACCGTCACTCGGGCCTCGCCGCGGCGTCCGGCTTGGCTCGAAAAATTGATGACTTTTCCACCTTTCGCGGCAGAGACCATCTGTTTTGCGATCGCTTGTGTGGTGAATAGAACGCCCCTCACGTTGATATCAAACTGACTATTAAAATGGTCTTCTGAAATCTCTGGAAGTGGAGCCATGTTGAAAATCGCCGCTCCATTCACCAAAATATTTGGAGGCCCAGCTTTCTCCGAGATCGTGAACGTCATGTTTGCAATGGAGCTTAGCTTGCTCACATCTACAGCGACGGCCAGCGTGCCATGCCCGATTTCCGCGGCCGTCTGCTTTGCCTCGTCGAAAAGGAAATCTGCAATAACAACGCGTGCTCCTTCATTTACATAAGCTTCGGCTATTGCACGGCCGATGCCACGTGCGCCACCTGTTATAATTGCAGTTCTTCCCTGAAGTCTCATCTCGTCATCCCGCTCTATTGACAGCTTATTCCATTCTATGCATAGCTATGCATAGGTCAAAGCGGCTTCTCAATCTGTCGCAATATGAAAATCAAATAAATGAAGATGCGGAGACCTAAGCATCTCAAATGGGAGAAACATTAAAATGGTCAAGAAAATCATTGCGAGTGGGGTCACTCGACCGATTATGCGTCGTAGTTTTCTTAAAGGTGCCGCGGCATTCAGCTTTGCCGGCGCTTTTCCAGCAATACTGACTCGCAGTGCCAACGCCGCTGGAACACCAACTGTCGTCAATTCAATTCGTTCACTTTCCAATCCCTATCATGCAACCTGGAACAAGGGCGGCGCCGCTTTTGCAAAGGCCGTTGGCGCTGAATATGTGACGCTCGTCACAGAAGGCAATAGCGAGAAGGGCATTGCCGATATAAAGGCGATCCTCGCCAAGACGGGTGGCAACTGCGTCATCAACATCGACCCGAATGACAGTCCCGATGCGCGCCCCATTGTGGAAGCTTGCAAAGCGGCCGGGGCATATGTGGTGACCCAGTGGAACAAGCCTGCCGATCTCCATCCCTGGGATTTCAACCCAAACTATGTGGCCCACATCTCGTTCAGCGGAGTGCCATATGGCAAAGCGATGGCCACTGCGTTGATCAAGTCGATGGGCGGCAAAGGTGGCATTGTGGCGCTTGGAGGCATTGAATCAAATGTGCCTGCTATCGAACGCAAGGCTGGCTTGATGCAAGCACTGAAGGAGAATCCCGGCGTGCAACTGCTTGACATGCAGGTAGCCAATTGGTCGGGCAAGGAAGCTCTGGAAAAGACCAACGCCTGGCTCACGCAGTTTGGCGAAAAGATTGGCGGCATCTGGGCCGCCAATGATGACATGGCACTGGGCGCTGTGGAAGCGCTGAGGGCCGATGGCCGTGCTGGCAAGGTTCCCGTGACGGGCATTGATGGCATTCAGCTCGCTGTTGAAGCCGTGCTCAAGGGTGAAATGGCGGGCACTGTCGCATGGGATCCCTATTGGCAGGGTGGCATGGGTCTGGCCATTGCGTTTGCTGCCAAGACGGGCAAATTCGATCCTTCGAAGGAGCCAAAGGAACACCGTGAGTTCTATGGCACGGGTGTCACCATCACCAGCGAGAATGCTCAGAAATTCTATGATGCCAACATTAAGGCTGAACCGAAACTCGACTGGAATGACATTTGGGGCCGCGCCAGCGGGCAAATCCAATATAATTAATCAAGAAAAAGCGGAGCGCGCCAATTCGCGCGCTCCGTCGCTTGCGCAAGCAAGGTGCTGCGATTGCTCGCGGTGCCTTGCCTGCGACCCTCTCGTCGCGCTGAAATTTGAGAACCAAAGAGCATGACCACCCCGTTAGAACAGATCACCACGAGGCAGCCGCGGCCCCAGCGCACAAGGCGCTGGCGTGTGGCCACTTGGGCACCGCTGATGGTTCTGGTGCTCCTCTGCATCATCGTTACCTTCATCAATCCCAATTTTCTGAGTTTTGGTAATCTAGTGCGCATAACCCAGTCGGCCATGATCCCCCTAGTTCTCGGTATAGGCGCAACTTTCATCGTGCTCATGGGATCCATTGATCTTTCTGTGGAAGGCGTTGTGACCCTGGCCGCGGTTATTCTGTCAATGCTCGTACTCAATGGGGCGAATGGCAATAATCTGGGCGTGCTTGCGGTGCCCATTGTGTTATTCATAGGCTCGGCAGTGGGCTTCATAAATGGTCTGGTGCATGTCCGTCTCAAAGTGCCATCGTTTATGACCACGCTTGGAACCTGGTTCATCGCCTTGGGTGCGGCCAATGCCCTGCTCGGCGGAATGTCAACGCGGATCAATGATCCTTTCATCCGGGGATTGGCCGTGGTTCGCTTCATGGGCTTTCCATGGGGTGTCTGGCTCGCCTTATTCTGCCTTCTGTTGGCGCTGATCATTCAGAATTATACACGCCTTGGGCGCTATATATATGCGCTGGGTGGCGGTGAAGATCTTGCAGCCCTTTCAGGAATTTCCACCTTTAGGGTGCGCCTCGCGACCTTCACACTGGCCGGGGCCTTTTATGCCGTGGGGGGTATCCTCGCTGCCGCGCAACTTGGGCTTGGCAATGCGCAGATTGGCACGGGCTGGCTATTTACAACAATCACTGCTGTCGTTGTTGGCGGAACGTCACTGGCCGGCGGACAGGGCGGCGTGTTGCAAACACTCGTCGGCGTTTTGATTGTGGGCGTTCTTTCAAACGGTATGGTTCTGATGGGCGTGCCATCGAGCGTCCAAATTGGAGTTCAAGGCTTGATGATTATTGCAGCCGTGGCCTTATCGATTGACCGCAAACTGAATCGGATTGTGAAATGAGCGAGGGCAGCACTGAGTCAGTTCTTTCCCTTGTCAATGTGCACAAGCGCTTCCCGGGTGTTCATGCGCTCAAGGACGTTTCCATTGAAGTGCGGCGTGGCGAGGTCATTGGCCTCGTGGGTGAGAATGGTGCTGGCAAATCAACGCTGATGAAAATCCTGAGCGGTGTCTATCAGCCTGACACTGGCAGTATCGAAATTGCGGGCCAAGCGACGCAGCTCGAAAGCGCGGCCGATGCCAACCGAAAAGGCATTGGCATGGTGTTCCAAGAGCAATCGCTTTTGACGAATCTCACGGTGGGCGAAAACATCTATCTTGGCAACGAGGCGCAATTCACCAGATTTGGCATTGTCAATTGGAAGGCACTCTACGCTGCTGCTTCGCGCCAGTTGGAAAAAATCCAGGTTGATGTTGATCCCAGTCTGCGCGCTGATGATCTTGATTTTGCAACACGCCAGATGGTTGAGCTTGCCAAGGCGCTGACACTCGAAGAGCATGCCAGTGATCATCTCGTCATTCTGCTTGATGAACCTACTTCGGTCCTGGAACAGGCCGAGATTGATGTCCTGTTTGCGCGGGTGCGTTCTCTCAAGTCACGCGCATCTTTCATATTCGTGTCGCACCGGCTCGATGAAGTTCTGCATCTTTCAGACCGTATCTACGTCATGAAGGATGGAGCCGTGGTTGCCGATCTTGTGGCTGCGGATGCCGACGTCAACACCCTCCATCACCTGATGGTCGGTCGCAGCCTCCAGTCTGACTATTATCGCGAACCGCTGCAGAAGCCTTACCGAGATGAAGTTGTTTTGGAAGTTGACGGGCTCTCGTTGGGCCATGCCTACAAGAATATCACTTTCAAACTTCATGCCGGAGAAATTTTGGGCATTGCCGGCGTGATCGGATCAGGCCGCGAGGAACTAGCAAGGACGCTGGTCGGGTTTGCGCCCCACAGCAGCGGCTGTCTGCGTGTGTTCAACCGGGATGTCCATCTCATGTCGCCAGCCGAAGCTGTGGACATGGGTATTGGTTATATTCCGCGCGAGCGGCGCGTTGAAGGCTTGGTGCTGTTTCTGCCGGTGGCCGCCAATATTACTCTGGCAGGTCTCGAAAAACTCACTCGTCATGGTCTTATCAATGCGCGGGAAGAACGCCGCCTGGCAACCAGTTGGGTTAAGCGCCTCCGAATCCGGACACCGGGTATCAATACGCTTTGTCTCAATCTTTCAGGAGGCAACCAGCAGAAGGTGGTTCTAGCAAAATGGCTTAACGCCAATGTGCGAATCCTAATTCTTGATCATCCCACACGGGGCCTCGATGTCGGCGCAAAAGAAGAAGTTTATGAGTTGGTGCGCGCTGTCACAAGCGAGGGTGTTGCCGTAATTCTCACATCAGACACGCTGGAAGAAACCATTGGCCTCAGTCACTCGCTGCTGGTGATGCGCGATGGTGAGATCACCTATCTCGCTGACTCCAAGCCTGGCAACAAGCCCAGCCAAATCGAGATTATCGGGCACATGGTGTAGGAGCAAATATGAAAAGCATACTCGCCAAAATGGGTTCCGACGGATTGCGGCAATGGCTGCCGCTGGCCACGCTCCTAATCCTAGTTTGCGTTGTAGGCGTGATGCAGCCAGTTTTCCTGCAGCCATCGACCTTACTGCAACTTGCCAGTGACACTGCCGTCCTGTTCATTCTCGCCACGGGAGTAACCTTTGTCATTATGCTGGGCGGCATTGACCTTTCGATTCAATCCATGGCCTCTTTTGCCAGTGTTATCGTAGCGCTGACCGTGGCGCGACTTGGCTATGGAGCATTTGTGATGGCGGTTGTCATGGGTGCGCTTGTCGGTCTATTCTCGGGGTTGGCCCATGTGAAACTGAAGGTTCCGTCTTTCATTGCAACGCTGGCGACAGGAGGTGTACTGTTTAGCGCAGCACTCGTAACATCCAAGGAACGCTCCATAACCTTGGGTGAAGTTGAACGCAGTTATCTAACTTGGATCACAGGACAGGTTTTGGGCGTGCCCAATGTTATCTGGGTTGGCCTTGTGGTCTTGGCTATAGCCCACATCTTGCAGGCCCATACTCGATTTGGGCGCTATAGCGCTGCCATTGGAGCCGGGGAACCAGCCGCCTATGCATCAGGCGTCAAAGTGGATCGTCAGAAGGTTTTTGCCTATGTATTGTCGGCCGGCTTTGCCGCTCTTGCTGGAGTCATTCTCGCCGGCCGCTTGGCCAGCGGTTCTCCAACTTTGGCGGCCGAGATGCTTTTGCCTTCGATTGCCGCCGTAGTAGTTGGTGGCACTGCCATCACCGGCGGGGTTGGAAGCATCTGGCGCACGCTCGTGGGTGCGCTGATTATTTCGGTTGTCCGCATCGGCATGACATTTCTGGGCGTCAATATTTTTGCGCAGAACATCGTTTTTGGCGCCGTCCTAATCGGGGCGGTGGCGATCACCATTGATCGTTCGAAGATTCCGATCGTCAAATGAAGTGAGGTAATTGACTATGGATTTGGGTTTGAAAAGCAAGGTTGCGGTAATCACGGGTGGCAGCATCGGCATTGGTCTTGCTGTGGCCAAGGGCTTTGCTGCAGAGGGTGCCAATGTCGTTATCACGGCACGCAACGTTGAGAGGTTGGAAATTGCCCGCCAGGAGATTCTGAGTGCCGGTGCTGAACGTGTGTTGGTGGTATCTTGCGATTTGGCAACTGCAGAAGGCGTTGCCGCTGTCGTCACTGCCGTCGAGCGGGACTTTGAAGGTGCCGACATCTTGCTTAACAATGCAGGCACCGGCAGCAATGAAACCATCATGGAGGCCGCAGACGACAAATGGCAATATTATTGGGATCTGCATGTGATGGCGGCCATTCGCCTGGCGCGCGGGCTGGTTCCGTCCATGCGGCGGCGCGGTGGCGGTGTCATTCTCAACAACGCATCAATTTGCGCGGCACAACCCTTGTGGTATGAGCCCATCTACAATGTGACAAAGGCGGCACTCGTAATGGTGTCCAAGAATATGGCAAATGAATTTATCAAGGACGGTATTAGGGTTAACGCCATAAACCCGGGATTTGTCCTGACCCCGGACTGGATCAAAACCGCAAAACAACTGACGGCAGATTCCGGCGGGGACTGGAAGGGTTATATTGACGGTTTGGCCAAGGATAATGCACCCATTGCGCGCTTTGCTTCGCCTGAAGAAGTCGCCAATTTCTTCGTGTTCTTGTGCTCTGCGCGGGCCAGCTA
>JAYTIG010000035.1:0-2457 GCA_043731995.1 Hyphomicrobiales bacterium | reverse complement strand
AAGCGCTGACCCATGGCGGCGGGGGTGACCAAAAATGCCGATCCAATATCAGCGGCATCAATGCCCAACACGGTTTGCAGGATCAAGGGTGAGCGGATGTTGGCGTCAATGGCCGGGTGGGCGCAGGCAAACATCAAAGCCAGGCGTTCATCGGGAATCTCATTGGCTTCAATCGCTGCCAGTTCGTCCCCCAACAGCAGCAAATGATCTTGCGATGCGGCGCTGGTCTGTTCACGCCGCGATCCATCAATGATTTTCCGCTTTGCCACCGCCATCAACCACGCTTGCGGATTGGCAGGAATGCCTTTGCGCGGCCAATCAACCAATGCGGCAGCAAAAGCCTCGGACAACGCGTCTTCGGCTGCTGCCAAATCACGCGTGCGCTTGGCCAAAAAAGCCACCAGCCGCCCATAGCTCTCGCGCGCAACACGCTGTGCTGCATCATGGGCAGGCTGGTCACCATCGGGCACCACTCAGTCCTTACATCGCCATCTTCCAGATGGGTCGCACTTCCATGACGCCGCTCTGCGCGCCCGGGCATTTCGCAGCCCAGGCGATGGCCGCGTCAAGATCTTTCGCTTCAACGATGTAATAGCCGGCAAGCTGCTCCTTGCTCTCGGCATAAGGGCCATTCAGAACTTTGGTTTTTCCGCCGCTCACACGCACCGTCGAGGCATCCGCCGAGGCATGCAAACGGTCGCCTGCAACCATGGCACCAGCCTTCACAAGTGCTTCGGTATAAGCACCGTAGGCGGCGCTCATTTGCTCACCGTCCTTCTGGGTCATATTCGCCATTCCCGCTTCGCTGCCATAAATCATCAACATGTATTGCATGGAACTCTCCTCCGTTTGAGCGCAGGCCAAAATGGCCGCTACAATGATGACGGATGAGAATGCCGCATTTTGACAGGGGGAGGAAAGAAATTTTAGACGGGCTAATCCATCGCCTTGTTGATCTCTTCCGTCATCTTCTTGGCATCGCCGAACAGCATCAGGGTGTTGTCGCGCCAGAATAGCGGGTTGTCCACGCCAGCATAGCCTGAGGCCATGCCGCGCTTGATGAACATGACCGTTTTGGCTTTCCATACTTCCAGAACCGGCATGCCGAAGATCGGCGAAGTTGGATCGTCTTTCGCGGATGGATTGGTCACGTCATTGGCGCCGATCACAAAGGCAATATCGGCCTGGGCGAATTCGCTGTTGATATCTTCCAATTCAAACACTTCGTCGTAAGGCACATTGGCTTCGGCCAGTAGCACATTCATGTGGCCGGGCATGCGGCCCGCCACTGGGTGAATGGCATATTTCACTGAAACGCCATTGGCCTTCAAATGATCAGCCATTTCGCGAAGCGCATGTTGGGCTTGCGCCACGGCCATGCCGTAACCCGGAACGATAATGACGCTAGAGGCGTTTTTCATCATGAAGGCGGCATCTTCAGCGCTGCCCTGCTTCACCGGCTTGGTTTCACCGCCGGCTGCAGGGCCCGCAGTTGCGCCACCAAAGCCACCCAGGATGACAGAGATGAAGCTGCGGTTCATGCCTTTGCACATGATGTAAGACAGGATTGCACCGGAAGACCCCACAAGCGCGCCGGTGATGATCAAAGCCGTGTTGTGCAGCGTGAAGCCAATGCCTGCCGCCGCCCAACCGGAATAGGAATTCAACATCGACACAACAACCGGCATATCAGCACCCCCAATTGGGATGATGAGCAACAAGCCAAGTGCCAAGCTAATCAGCGCGATGAGCCAGAAATCAATCTGGCTTTGGCTACCAAAAAAACCATAGACGAAAAACACCAGTGCCAAACCCAGTGCAAAGTTGATCACATGCCGCGCAGGCAACATGATCGGCGCGCCTGACATGCGGCCATCGAGTTTCAAGAACGCAATGACAGAGCCCGTAAACGTGATTGCACCAATGGCCGCACCCAGCGCCATTTCGATGCGGCTTTGCGCATGGATCACGCCATCTGTGGCGATGCCGAAGGCATCTGGAGCATAGAAGGCCGCGGCAGCCACAAACACGGCGGCCAAGCCCACGAGAGAATGAAACGCCGCAACAAGCTGCGGCATGGCTGTCATGGCAATCGAACGCGCCAGATAAGCGCCGATGCCGCCACCAATGGCAATGCCCGCGATGATCAGAACCCAGATCATCGGATTGGTGGGGGCGGAAATGGCCAACGTGGTGAGAATGGCAAGCCCCATGCCCACCATGCCGTAAGCATTGCCTTGCCGTGATGTGGCCGGCGATGACAAGCCCCGCAGCGCCATGATGAACAGCGCGCCGGAAACGAGATAAAGAAGGGCAGCGAATGAGGCGCTCATCTCACTTTTCCTTCTTCTTATACATGGCCAACATGCGGTTGGTGACGAGGAAGCCACCGAAAATATTCACCGAGGCCAGAACCAGCGCGAGAAAGCCGAAGATCATGGCGAGGGTTGAGCCAGA
>JAYTIG010000034.1:0-2457 GCA_043731995.1 Hyphomicrobiales bacterium | reverse complement strand
CCGCGACATCAAAGAAGGTGACACCGTAAAGCGCACCGGCGCCATCGTGGAAGTGCCCGTTGGCAAGGAACTGCTTGGCCGCGTCGTTGACGCACTGGGCAACCCGATTGACGGCAAGGGCCCGCTGAAGGCCAAGAAGATGTCGCGCGTCGATGTGAAGGCCCCTGGCATCATTCCGCGCAAATCCGTGCACGAACCGATGGCTACGGGCCTCAAGGCCATTGACGCGCTTATTCCGGTTGGCCGCGGCCAACGCGAGCTGGTGATCGGCGATCGCCAGACCGGCAAGACTGCCATCATTCTGGATGCCATTCTCAACCAGAAACCCATTCACATTGCGGGCCCCGAGAAGGACAAGCTCTATTGCGTATACGTGGCTTGCGGCCAGAAGCGCTCCACTGTGGCGCAATTCGTGAAGGTTCTCGAAGACAATGGTGCCCTCGAATATTCCATCATCGTTGCTGCCACCGCTTCTGATCCAGCCCCAATGCAATACCTGGCACCTTTCACCGGCTGCACCATGGGCGAATACTTCCGTGACAATGGCATGCATGCGCTGATCGCTTATGACGATCTTTCCAAGCAGGCTGTGGCTTATCGCCAGATGTCGCTGTTGCTGCGCCGCCCGCCAGGCCGCGAAGCCTATCCGGGTGACGTGTTCTATCTGCACTCTCGTCTGCTGGAACGCTCTGCCAAATTGAATGACGCGAACGGTGGTGGCTCGCTCACGGCTCTGCCGGTCATCGAAACCCAAGGCAATGACGTGTCTGCCTTCATTCCAACCAACGTGATCTCGATCACTGATGGCCAGATCTTCCTTGAAACCGATTTGTTCTATCAGGGCATTCGCCCTGCTGTGAACGTCGGCCTTTCCGTGTCGCGCGTGGGCTCATCAGCCCAAACCAAGGCGATGAAGCAAGTGGCAGGCAAGATTAAGGGCGAGTTGGCGCAATACCGCGAAATGGCGGCCTTTGCCCAGTTCGGTTCCGACCTTGATGCTGCGACACAAAAGCTGCTCAACCGCGGTGCGCGTTTGACGGAACTTTTGAAGCAGGCACAATTCTCGCCGCTGAAAATGGAAGAACAGGTGGTATCGATTTACGCTGGCGTGAATGGCTATCTCGATACGCTGCCTGTGAACAAGGTGAAGGCCTTTGAAGATGGCTTGCTGCGCGTCTTCCGTGACAAGCACAAGGATGTGCTGGAAGCGATCCGTTCTGAGAAGGCCATTTCGGATGCCACCATGCCAAAGCTCAAGGCGGGCGTTGATGCCTATGCCAAGAGCTTTGCGTAGCGCGGGTCAATGATGTTGGCTCCAAGATACAATTTTGATCGTCACCCCAGCGAAGGCTGGGGTCCAGCTCCTTCGCTGATTGTGACGGCCCAAAGCTGGATCCCCGCCTTCGCGGGAATGACGCTTGAGGGTGCGAGGATGACGGGTGAGGGTGCCGCGCTGATGGTTGAAAACGCCGGGATGACGGCGAGAGGGGTGAAACCATGCCATCACTAAAAGACCTTCGCAACCGCATCGCCTCGGTCAAGGCGACACGGAAGATCACCAAGGCTATGCAAATGGTGGCGGCGGCGAAATTGCGCCGCGCGCAAGAAGCCGCAGTTTCAGCGCGCCCCTATTCGGAGCGTATGTCCGTGGTTCTCGGCAATCTCGCTTCGGCGGTTGCTGGTCAAGATGGCGCGCCAAAGCTGCTTGCTGGCACGGGTGCTGATCAAGTTCATTTGCTGATTGTTGCAACAGCTGAACGCGGCCTTTGCGGCGGCTTCAATTCTTCCATCGCCCGTTTGGCGCGTGAGCATGCTGACAAGCTGATTGCGGCAGGCAAGACAGTGAAGATTTTCACGGTTGGCAAAAAGGGCAATGACGCACTGAAGCGCCTGCATGGCAAGTATATCAGTAATGCCGTTGATTTCCGCGGGTTGAAATCCATCGCCTTTGAAAACGCTGACGGCGTAGGCAAGAAAATCATCAGCATGTTTGAAGTTGGCGAATTTGATGTGGCGACACTGTTCTTCTCGGAATTCAAATCCGTGATCCAGCAGGTGCCCACGGCCTTGCAACTCATTCCCGCAAAGGTGGACACCAACAAAGCCTCTGATCTTGGTGGCGCGGTTTATGAGGTTGAGCCGGAAGAAGAAGTGATCTTGGCTGAACTTCTGCCGCGCAACATCTCGGTTCAGGTGTTCCGCGCGCTGCTTGAGAATGCGGCCTCTGAACAGGGTGCGCGCATGAGCGCCATGGACAATGCCACACGCAATGCCGGCGACATGATCAACAAGCTGACGATCAAATACAATCGCCAGCGCCAGGCCCAGATCACCAAAGAACTCATCGAAATCATTTCAGGCGCGGAAGCGCTTTAAGCAAGGACAGATATCATGGCAAAGAAAGCTGCTTCCAAATCATCAGGCTCTATGGGCCGCATATCGCAGATCACGGGTGCT
>JAYTIG010000033.1:0-2462 GCA_043731995.1 Hyphomicrobiales bacterium | reverse complement strand
GGCCGACGCGCTCGCCCTCAATCCGGACTTCGCCGCCCGCCTCAATACTCGTCATCAAGCCTTCCTTCTTTGCCAGACGCTGCAACAATACACTGGTTCTGCGATCAATGAAACGCTGAGTCAACCGCTCATGCAGCACATCGGAAAGACGGTCTTCAATCTCTTTGGTGCGTTGCTGCCAATAGAGCGGCGCTTCCAGCCAATCAGCGCGATTGGCAATGAAACTCCAACTGCGAACATGACTGATGCGTGTGGCAAGTGCATCAATGCCACCTTCGAGATTTTCAGTGTGGGCAAGCTGACGGGCAAACCAATCCTCATCAACATGGCCGTCCTTTGAATGAAGGAATTGAATGAGGCGTGACACCAGATGCGCATGCTCTGCTGGCGAGATGTTGCGATAGTCCGGCACCTGGCAAACTTCCCATGCACGCATCACTTGTGAGCGCGTCTGAATCAAGCCGCTTGTGGCCCCATCACGGCAAACGGCCTCCAGCGCCAGAATGTCTGATGCGGCTTGGGCGCGGGTGAGACCTTCCACCTTGGGCAAATGGCCCAGGCTTTTGCGCAGGCCATCGAGTGAGCGAAAATCCAATTCGCGGTTGCGCCACTGCAACACGCGCACCGGTTCGAAATTGTGATTTTCGAGCCTGTCGATGGTTTCCTGATCAAGGGGTTCAGCTTCGGCGGAAACGCCAAAGCTGCCATCATTCATATAGCGGCCGGCGCGGCCGGCAACCTGGCCCAGTTCTCCGGGGTTCAGATTGCGGAACTGAAAGCCATCAAATTTGCGCGTGGCGGCGAAGGCCACATGATCGACATCCATGTTAAGGCCCATGCCAATGGCATCCGTGGCGACAAGATAATCCACATCACCTGATTGATAGAGGGCCACTTGCGCATTGCGCGTGCGCGGTGAAAGGGCACCCATGACGACCGCAGCACCGCCTTGCTGGCGGCGGATGTGTTCGGCCACGGCGTAAACCATTTCAGCGGTGAAGGCCACGATGGCGGTGCGCCGTGGCAGGCGCGAAAGTTTTTTCTGGCCCGCATAGGTGAGTTTGGACAGGCGCGGGCGCGCGGTGAATTGCACATTGGGCAAAAGCTTTTCCAGGATGGGCCGCATGGTGGCAGACCCGAGGAGCAAAGTTTCCTCGGTTCCGCGCCGATGCAGCACACGATCCGTGAAAATGTGGCCGCGCTCGAAATCCGCACAAAGCTGCACTTCATCAATGGCGAGAAAAGGCACCTCAATATCCGGAGGCATGGCCTCAACTGTGCAGACCCAATAACTGGGCCGCAGCGGGATGATCTTTTCCTCGCCGGTGATGAGTGCCACCTGGTTGTCGCCGGTTTTCAGGCGCACCCGGTCATAGATCTCACGGGCGAGCAGGCGCAGGGGCAGGCCGATCATGCCTTTGCCATGGGCCAGCATGCGCTCAACGGCGTAGTGGGTTTTTCCAGTGTTGGTGGGGCCCAGAATGGCAGTGACAGGGCGTTGGCTGGGCATCGTGAGGGCAAATGTGGCGGCTGCGGGCGGGTGGGTCAAGCCCGCAACTCATTTTTGGCCTGTCGCGATTTGGAACAGGCCAGCAAGAAATGGATTCAAAGGCGAACATTTCGCGCCCGAATCGCTGTTGGGAGTGGATTCAGCTTTTGTTCCTTGGGAAATATGGCTGGGCCTGTGGATAAGTATTGGAACTGAGCATCCGAAAACCGGCAGAAAGCTCTGCGTGCTGTTAAGGGCTGGGCCATAGGGTTAAGCAATTCATTTGCCTAGGGCATTGTTGGTGCTGTGGAATTTAACGAAGCGTTCCCCGGCGGAACAGACCGCGCCCGAATCGCTGTAACCTTGTTTTTCCTGTTTTGTTCACGCTATAGGTGGTGGCCTGCAAACGGTGGCGCACAAGAGTGGCAAGGGGTTGCAGCGTCTTGGGCTGGCCTGCGGGCGGCAGTGTTAACCATTTGTCTCATTTGGAGAAAGTGGAACAAGGAAGCGGGGTGTTATGTTTTTTCCTTTTATAGGAACAAACGCTTGACAGCGTACGGTCGAAGGGCTATATCTGGCCACACTCCAGCATTGGGCAAAAATTTCCAGAACCTGCTGCCAACACGTCTTGCAAGCCCATGAAGACAACGTTGGCAAGGGTGACTGGAGCCTCTCACCCTTTGTCTGGAAAACTTGCATTCGCTTGACAACCCGACCCTCACCCCGTATCGAACCCTCAACTTGGCCGGAAGCCCACTTCCGGCCTCATGTTTTCATGGAGTTTTACGATGTCGCGCCGCTGTGAATTGACTGGCAAGGGCTGGCTTAAGGGCAACAAGGTTTCCCACGCCAACAACAAGACCCGCACCCGCTTCATGCCCAACCTGTGCCAGGTGAGCCTGATGAGCGAGGCCATGGGCCTTTCCTACAATCTGCGCATTTCGGCCATTGCGCTGAAGAGCGTTGAACATGC
>JAYTIG010000032.1:0-6561 GCA_043731995.1 Hyphomicrobiales bacterium | reverse complement strand
AGCGCTGGATGAGCCAACGCTGTCTCCCAGAGAGCTGGCTGTACGCTTCATCGACACAAAACGTTATTTTTGTCTCGGAATCGTCGGTTTATCGCCTGCTCAAAGCCCATGACCTCATCACAAGCCCAGCCTACATCGTGATGAAAGCTGAAGCTGAAGCTGACAGGGGTTCTGCTGTAAACGCCTATCTCGGATTATTAACGGAAGTGATAACCTTAGTCTTCGCATCTACTTCATAAACAGTAGATCCATCTAAATAAACTAACTGACAATGCATGGGGTTGTACTTTTTACCACCTTTGGCGCGTTCCTGGCCGCAGCACTGGTCACCTTTCCAAGTGATCTTGCCTTCCCATTCGCCTTTTTTGCCATTCATATCATAGGTGCCACTCATCGTGGATGTGGCTGCAACGACGTCCATAGTTCCACTACCCTTGTCCGTGAAGGGGTGGGACCATGAAAAGGGCTTGCCATCATAAATAGCAATGATCTGGGCTTTGGTCTGTAACTTTGCTGTGGGCGGAACGTGAGTTTTGTCAGCCGCTAAGAGGTGCTGTGGCATTGGCCTGCCCGGGGGGAAGTTGAACAGAAGAAAAAATTGCTTTGCGCCCGCCAAATCGCAAGTTACAACTGCGGTAGTTCGCGGCAAAGTGCCGGAACGCCTGAAACAGGGGGGTTACCAATGTGGAGTGAATTCAAGAATTTTGCCTTTAAAGGCAATGCCTTTGATCTCGCCGTCGGAATCATTATTGGTGCGGCTTTCGGCAAGATCGTTGATTCTATCGTTAAAGATATAATCATGCCAATTATTGGCGCCATCACTGGGGGCGTTGATTTCAGCAACCATTTTCTGCCGATGTCGGCTAGCGTAAATGCGACGAATTATGCCGATGCTGTCAAACAGGGTGCGGTTCTGGGCTGGGGTAACTTTCTGACTGTCCTGGTGAGCTTCCTCATCGTAGCCTTCATTCTGTTTCAGCTGGTCAAGATTTCTAACCGCATGAAGAAGACTGAACCGCCGAAACCTCCGCCGCCAGCATCGACCACGGAAACGCTGCTCGCTGAAATCCGCGACAGCCTGAAGAACGGCAAGAAATAGCAGATATGCTTTTGCAGGAGGGTCCGGCATTTTCAAGCCGGTCCTTCCCCTTTGAGGTCAAATCTGTCTCCAACGTCATCGACTGGAAGCTCGGCATATCAAAAATTACGATTGCCGCGCGAGATCTGGTTGACGATAGCGCGTGGACAATCTGGGTCTATCGCGCCCGTCGTTGGAACCACGTTTGCAAGAACAATTGCGTCTGGTCAGTCCGAAGAAAAAAAGTTAGCATTGAATAGTCTATTTGGGGAAACTGGGTGTAAATCGGTTGAGCTATGCGCTTCCGGATTACAACACCTCTGATAGCCAACGAATGTCGAGCCGTTGTTGAATTGTAATCATTGAAAGGGAATCCGATGAGCGCCAGAGACGAACTAATCCAGAAATATGCAATGGATCTGAAAGAGAAGTGCGGAATGACTGCCGATATGGATTTGTTGACGAAAGTCACGATCGGCTGCGGGCCATCAATTTTCAGTGCTGACGCTTCCACAGTTTCAGGTTCCGATAAGTCTGAACTCGAAACAGTTAAAAAGAGCTTTCTGATCAAGAAACTTGGATTGGCAGATGGACCCGACCTCGACTCTGCATTGGCCTCAGTCATGGAGACTTATGGCAAATCTAACCGTCGCAAGTATCGCGCGGTTATCTACTACATGCTTACCAAACATTTCGGCAAGGAAGCCGTCTACGGCTAGTAGACAGGGACTCGATCTCATTATTTCAGCGATGATTATAAAGCAACATGTAAGGGAGAGATTACTGCCAGCAGATTTTTAGGTCACCGGGTCTGAATGTAATAGCCTTTCACTTCAGCTGTTGGCCCATTTGAGAACTCGTGAAGTGATCACAATTTGTCCGCTGTTAGATCCCATGCGGACGACCCCTGCCCGCTGGACGCAAAAATCTTTTGCAGCCTAGTATGAATCGACTAATATCATTGTTGGTCAGAAGTGCGGCCTACCCCGCCAGAGTGCAATGGGGTAGCGCGCAATGAAGTGGCAACTGCCTTGCCTTGGGCATTGGAGGTAGACCTCTCCTGATCCTCATCTGTTAGGTGCCGTACTAACAAACAATTGGTGCGGGCGGCCGGACTCGAACCGGCACGGGATTTCTCCCAACGGATTTTAAGTCCGTTGCGGCTACCATTACGCCACGCCCGCATCCAATATGGGCTTTTAGCCACTGCCCACCCTGCTTGACAAGCGCCGCCTAATCGCGTGAGTGTCCGGCTTAAGGGGAACAAGGCAAAGCGCGAACACAAAACATGGACAATTTCATCGCCCCCACCGACTTGATCGAGCACCTTTCCTACGTGTTGATTGCCATTTCCTACTTTCTCACCCAGATCTTTTGGCTGCGCGTGGCGGCTGTGGCTGGCCTTTCGCTGGAAATCGTCTACTTTGCGGTCACCAAGCAAAGCTTCACCACAGGCCTGCCCTGGGATGTGGCCTTCGTTCTGATCAATCTCTACGAACTGGCCCTGTTGCTGCGTGAGCGGGCGCAATCGCGCCTGCCGGGTGATGATGCCTTCCTGTTGCGCCGCGCCTTTGAAGGTTTGGATGACATTCAGATTGCCAAGCTGTTGCGCGCTGCCGATTGGCGCAGTTTTGCGGTGGGTGATGTCATCACCAGACAGGATGCCCCGGTCGATGCGCTGTACTTCATTCTCTCCGGCCGCGCCAAGGTGGAGGTGGATGGCCAAGTGCTCGCCCATTTGGAAAGCGGCGCCTTTATCGGCGAAATTGCCTATCTCACCGGCAATCTCGCCACCGCCAAGGTCACCATTGAGGAGCAAGCCCGCCTGCTGGCTTTCTCACGCATGCGCATGGCCAAGGTGACAGCGGGAGACAGGCAGATCAATGGCATTCTCTATCAAGTTCTTGGCCGCGACCTTGCGCAGAAAATGCGCCAGGCCAATACGCGCCGCGTCATGGAACGTGAACCGGTAATACCCTAGGTCAGCTTTTATTGTAGTCAGCCCCTGGAAAAGGCAACGGCGGCCAAGGCGAGATAGGTCACTTGGTGTAACATCTGATCAAAGCTCATGGCCCACCAGAAAGGGCCTTGCACCACAGTCCAGCCCATCTTGCGCACCACATTCTCCTTGGTGAAATCGACGTGATAGTGGACTAGCGCGTCGGCCAGCGCCAACGTGAAAGCCAGCGGCACAAGACCAATAAATATCACCATCACAATCAACGCGCCAAACCCGTGGATGGCTGCATGCAACACGCCAAGACGCGCGCCGTAGCGGCGCTTCTCGTCAACCATTGCCTTGGATTGCAGTGGCCCATCACAAATGAAATGCTTCACCTGCAGCGCGCCCAGAAAAAGCAGCACTGTGGAAACATCAGGCGCCAGCGCCATTACAACATCCTTTCATCTATGCGGTTGCATTCCGTGGGTTTCAGCTTTAACAATAATCTGCGGGGGCGCGACAAGCTAGGGTTTTTCCGATGGTCCGTAGCCTATTGCTCTCTTCCCTCTTTATTACATTTGGTTTTGGCGCTGTTGCGCAGGCTGACTCCATTGCCAAGGTTGTGGCCGCAAGCGGCGGTGCCACAGCTTCCGGCCACGCCATCACTGCCGGCAGCGATATCGCCGAACATGACAAGATTGCTGTGGGTGCGGGCGGCAATGTGCAACTGCAATTCACTGATGGCACGAAACTGGTTGTGGGGCCCAATTCCACACTGGTGATTGAGAAATATCTCATGCAAGGCGGTGGTACGGCCAAGGATGTTTCGGTTGATGCCCTGCGTGGCACATTCCGCTTCATCACGGGTCGCAGCGCCAAGACCGCCTATGATATCAAGACCGCCAATTCCACCATCGGCATCCGCGGCACAGGTTTTGATTTCTGGGTCGATGATCGAACCGGGCTTGTGGTGCTGGAAGGCAAGGTGAAACTTTGCTCCAAGAATAAATGTTTGGACATTGATGCGGGCTGCCATGCAGGCCTGGCCCATCCAGGCGATGCACGCAAGCTGGAGGGCTTCAACCTGTCGTCCTCAATTCACGGCCACTTGCCCTATATCCTTGATCAATCGCCGCTGCGTCCGCAATTCCGGTTGCCGGTGAGCAGCTGCGAAAGGGTCTTGGCTTTGACAGGCTCGCAAGAGGGCGTCAATCATCCGCTGCCGCCACCGCCTCCGCCACCACCCACAAGGCCACCCTGCGGCAACAGGTGTTGATTGAACTTTAGACCGGTGAAGATTGCTCAGGCAATTCGGCCAAAGCAATGAAAGGCAAACTTCAAATCCTTGGACTCATACTGGGGTTGCTTGTCAGCTTTGCCATGCTGGCCTTGCGCAAGATTGATCCCCCGATCATCGCCAACTTGCGCAGCGCTGGCTTTGATACATTGCAGGTGGCCATGCCCCGGAAATCGCCGCCAGAGCCTGTCACCGTCCTCGATATCGATGAGCAGTCATTGCGTGAGATTGGCCAATGGCCCTGGCCACGCGACAGGCTGGCCTTGCTGGTCACAAACCTGAAGGAGCTTGGCGCCTCGGCCATTGTGTTCGACATTCTGTTTCCAGAGCCGGATCGCCTTTCGCCCAGCAATCTGGTCAAGGACCCAGCTTTGCATGACCTTCTCGCGCAAGGCGGCGGGGCCCTGCCCGCTTATGACGCCAAGTTTGCCGAAGCCATCGCATCAGCCCCCGTTGTCGTCGCGGCAGCTGTGGCAACAGGCAGCACGGCTTCAGCGCTGCCTGAAAAGGCAGGCTTTGCAGAAACGGGCCTTCCAGCAAAGAATGCCCCCGCAAGAACTGAAGGTCTCATCAGCAATCTGCCCGTCATCGATGCGGCGGCCCAGGGCATAGGCCTTATCAATATCGACTTGGCCGGCAATGGCGGCGTGGCCCGCACCCTGCCGCTGCTATGGAGTGATGGACAACGCTATTACCCCAGCCTTGCGTTGGAGGCCCTGCGCGTGGCCGAGGGCGAAAAAACTTTTGTGGTCAATGCTTCGCCCGCCACGGAAAATGCAATCACATCCATTCGCGTTGGCCAGATTGAAATTCCGACATCAGAGCAAGGCGCCATGCCTGTTTACTACCGGCACGACATGCCCGGACTTTACATTTCTGCCGCGCGGCTTCTCGGCGGCGGTGACATGCAGGCCCTGCGGCCACAGGTGGAAGGCCACATTGTTCTTATCGGAACCTCCGCCACAGGCCTGCTGGATACACGCATCTCAAGTTTGGGGGAGGCTATTCCAGGCGTTTCCGTTCACGCCCAGGCACTGGAGCAAATCCTTGCCCAACAGTTTCTCTATAGGCCTGAAGGTTCCGCCGGTGCGGAATTCATATTTGTTGGGCTGGCAGGCCTTTTGTTTTCAACGTTGGCCAACCGGCTGAAGCCCTGGCCCTTGCTGGCCACTTTGATAACTGCACTTCTGACCCTGGCCGCCATCACCATCTTTGCATTTGTGCAATGGGGCTTGCTGGTTGATTTCACCTTCCCGCTTATCGCCTGTGTCGCCATCTTCCTGGTTACATTGGCTTTCAAGCTCTTGGTCACAGACCGGCAGGGGCGCATGCTGCGCAACGCCTTTGCGCATTACGTGGCGGGCCCCGTTCTGACCGACATTGAGCGTAACCCGCAGGCCCTGCAATTGGGCGGTGAACTGCGCGAGATCACCGTTATGTTTGCTGACATTCGCAACTTCACGCCAATGACAGAAATACTCAAACCAGATGTATTGGTAGCAATGATCAACACCATTCTCACAGCCTGCACCGAGGCGGTGATTTCGGAAAATGGAACGCTCGACAAATATATCGGCGATGCCGTGATGGCCTTCTGGAACGCGCCACTGCCTGTTCCCGAACACCAATATCGCGCCGCCAGCGCGGCACTGAAAATCCAGGCCGAAATTGCCCGCCTGAACAAGAATGAAAAGTTCTCAGCGCCATTGAAGCAGGCCGGGCTCTGGCCTCTCGCCTTGCGCGTCGGCCTGGCTTCTGGGCCTGCAACAGTCGGCAACATGGGTTCCGCTGACCGCTTTGACTATTCCGCCTTGGGCGAAACCGTCAACATTGCGGCACGGGCCGAACTGGCTTGCAAGGATGTGGATGCCGACATCATCATGGCCGGGGCGCTTCAGGGCAAGTCCGCCGAATTGGCCTGCCTTGACGCCGGAAAGCTGGAGATGAGAGGAAAGCATGGCCGTGTTTCGGCCCACGCGGTTTTTGGCCTCAGCCGGGATGAAGCCTTCAAGCGCGCAGATATGGCGCTTTATGCCTTCCAGTCAGGCACGCGCATGCTCGCCCCGCATTTGCCGGAGGCGTACCAGCGTTTCATCGCCAAACTGCCCGCCCGCAAGGCCGACTATTCATGAATTCAGGCGTCAGCCCCGTGGCCAATGGGTGCCTTGAATTGTAGTTCCATGTCCCAAGGCAGGAAAATCCAGGTATCCTGGCTCACTTCGGTGATGAAGGTATCAACCAGTG